>JBGSKE010000084.1:0-4974 GCA_041741355.1 Negativicutes bacterium
GCGCCGCCGCCGGCGACATAACCGCCGCGAACAGCTGCCTGCACGCTGGATGCCGCATCTTTGGCAATCCGCTGCCTTTCGCCAACCACTTCCTGCGTAGCCGCCCCGACTAGAATCGTCGCAGCCGGTTTGCCGCGTCCACCCATAATCCGGACATGCTCCAACTTTTCGTCTTCATATACTTTTTCGGCGTAACCCAACGCTTTTTGCAGCTCGGCCAGTTCTTTTTTCAGACCGGTGCGTTTGATCATCCGGGCGCCGGCATGTTCGGCGACTCGTCGCAGTTCATTGGCAGCCACTCGCGCTACGACCAGCACCTGGCCGTCGGTAAGGATCTCCTCGGCCCGGGCGTGCACGCCGCGGTCGGTCATCACCACTTTGACGCCAAGTTCGACGATTTTGCGCACATTCAGTTCGAATTCGTCCTGCAACTCGCGGAACCGCCGGAAACCGGCTTCGGTCCCCAATGCGTCGTTGTCCAGTTCTTCCGGTTCCAGTGCGTCGTCGATGATCAGGATGGTCGCCTGCTCGACTTGCTCCGGCATTTCTTTGGACAGTCGTTCCTTATCCACAATCACGCCAAGGAACACTTCATTTTGGGCGTTTTCCTCAGCCACGATAATCTCTGACAACTTATAGTTCGGTTCCAGCAACTTCTCAGTGCCGATCAGCCGGGCCGCCTGCACGACCAGTTCGGCGATGTCGGCATTGTCCCGACCGGCCACCATCGCAATATTGGACAGTTTCGCATCCTTGATGTCTTTGAAATGTTTGGTCCGCTTAGCCAGTTCGCTCTGGGCCAGAGAAATCCCCAACCGGATGCCTTCGATGACCCGGGCCACCGGCACGCCACGCAGCACCTGGCCGACACCCTCGTTCACCAGCGCTCCCGCCATGATCGTCGCGGTCGTGGTCCCGTCGCCTACTTCGTGTTGTTGAGCTTTGGCAATATTAATCACCATCTTGGCTGCCGGATGGTTGACATCCATTTTGTCGAGGATCGTTACTCCGTCATTGGTGATAATAACTTCACCGAACCGGTCGACCAACATCGTATCCAGGCCTTTGGGACCGATCGTCCCCTGCACGGCGGCGGCTATCGCCCGCACAGCCGCTGCATTGGTCATCAGCGCGGCCAGGCTTTCATCCGCTTCATTGCCGCCCGACTGTTTAAAATTCATCCTGCATCCTCCGCTTTACCGTTGATATTTTTTTAGAATATTGCCCATGTGAGCCTGCATAAATTCGATCACGGCCATCGTCCGCGCATATTCCATCCGGGTGGGGCCCAGCACCGCCAGTGTGCCTACCATTTGCCCATCCAACCGGAACGATGCCTGTATCACACTACAGTCCTTGATACCGGAAAATTTGTTTTCGGCGCCGATCGTCACAATCACACCATTGCCATCCTGGGTATGCAGGATATCGTGCAGCAACCGATCCTCTTCCAACATCGACAATAGGCTGCGTACTTTATCCACGTCGCGAAACTCCGGTTGGTTGAGCAACTGGGTTGTGCCGCCCAGATACACTTTATCGTTGGCGCCGGCACAGCCGGCCGCTTCTTTGATCAACGCCATCGCGCCTTCAAGCAGCTCCGGTTGGGGCATGACTTCCGCCTTGATTTGTTCCAGCAGCGAAGCCTGAATATCCGGCAGATTGAGCCCGCCCAAACGGTGATTCATCGCGGCGGCAATCCGTTGCAGTTCTTCGGCTGAAGTGCCCTCGGGAATTTCCATCAGCCGGTTTTCCATTACCCCAGTATCAGTGACCACAATCACAACCACCCGCTTTTCATCGAACGGCAAAAATTGCAGGTACTTGAACCGGCAGACCGGCGCCTGCGGCGTAACCAACAATGAAACATTGCGGGTAATCCGCGACAACACTTTGACGGTCTCCTGAAACGCTTCGTCCAACCGGCGCACTTTCTGGTCGAACCATTGGTTGATCAGCACCGTGTCGCGATCGGTCAGTTGTTGCGGCCCCATCAGACAATCCACATAAAATCGGTAGCCTTTGGCTGAGGGAATCCGCCCGGCCGAAGCATGCGGCTGCTCAAGAAAACCCAAGGCTTCCAGATCGGACATCTCATTACGAATCGTGGCCGGGCTAACGCCCAGCCCGCATTTACGGGCGATCGTGCGCGAGCCGATCGGCTCAGCCGTTGAAATATAATCGTCAATGATCGCCTGCAATACTTGTCGTTTTCGTTCATCCATCATAAAAATCGCTCCTTGTTAGCACTCTATGAAGCAGAGTGCTAACATATACACAAACATACCATGCAAAGGCGTTTGTGTCAAGCCTTCAAGCTACCCGCGACCGGCATTCTGACTCGCTTACGGCAAAAACTCAGCAAATACCTGATTGCCGAATTTCATGCCGCGAGGCGTTAAAAAAACAACCTGCTCGGTTTGCTTGATCAACTCCATTTTGCTCAGGCGACCAAGCGGCTCGGCAAATAACTGACGAAAATCCTGGCCAAACCGCTGTTGAAAGTCAGCAAACCGCATTCCCTGCGTCAGTCGCAGCGCAGTGAACACATATTCACCGATCACATCGGCTTCGTCCAGCGATTCGCGCACTGCTTCCACACTTAGTCCGGCCCGGCTTCGCTCGATATATTCGCCGATGTCTGCGGTATTGGCAAACCGCTGCATCCCATCAAACGAATGGGCCGCCAGACCGAAGCCGCGAAACGGCAGTGAACGCCAGTACTTTATATTGTGGCGGCATTGCCTACCCGGTTTGGCATAGTTTGCAATTTCATAGCGCTGATAGCCGTGCAGCGGCAAAAAGTCGTTTAACAAATCATACATAGTTTCCTCGTCTTCTTCCGGCGGCAGCGTCGCCTCACCGGCGGCAACCATAGCGGCGAGCGGCGTCCCCTCCTCCAGCTTCAGCCCATAGGCCGACAGATGCTCTGAGGCGAGGGCTACTGCCTGCTCCAGCGTAGCCTGCCAGTTGGCCGGCGTCTGCTGCGGCAAGCCATAAATCAGGTCCAGGCCGATATTGTCGAAACCAGCCTGGCGTGCCTGCCTGAAAGCGATTTTCGCCTCGTCGGCCCGATGCACTCGGCCCACTGCCGCCAACACGGTATCGTCAAAACTTTGTACGCCCAGACTCAGCCGGTTGAACCCCTGCTGACGCAAAAACTGCAACGACTCGTACGAAACAGTGCCCGGATTGGCTTCGATACTAATTTCGGCATCGGCAGACAAACTGAAATTATCGCGGATTGTCTGCAAAATCAGCGCCAATTGGTCCTCTGGCAATACCGTCGGCGTGCCGCCGCCAAAGAACAGCGAGTCCACGACGAACGCGGAGAAATCGCCGCCCGCTGCGGTGATTTCCCGGCAGAGAGCGGCGACATAGGCTTGATGCAATTTTTCATTGCCGACCTGCGACACAAAAGCGCAATAGCTGCATTTAGCCCGGCAGAACGGAATATGAACGTAAATTCCCAGTGTCGGCGACAGATTCGTCATCAGTCGCGTTTGAGAACCGCCATGAAGGCTTCCTGCGGCAGTTCGACGCTGCCGACTTGCTTCATCCGCTTCTTGCCTTCTTTTTGTTTTTCCAGCAGCTTGCGCTTACGGGTGATGTCGCCACCGTAACACTTGGCCAGCACGTCTTTGCGCAAGGCGCTGATTGTCTCACGGGCAATGACTTTGTTGCCGATGGCGGCCTGAATCGGAATCGCGAACATGTGCCTGGGGATCAGTTTGCGTAGCTTCTCCACCAGCAGGCGCCCGCGAAACACCGATTTTTCCCGGTGCACGATGATCGACAGCGCATCGACCGCTTCCTCATTGAGCAAGATGTCCATCTTGACCAGGTCGGATTCCTGGTAGCCTTCCAGTTCATAATCCAGCGAGGCATAGCCGCGGCTGACCGTCTTCAGTTTGTCGAAATAATCATAGATGATTTCCGACAGCGGCAGATGGTAGGTCAGCATCACCCGGGTCGAGTCCATATATTTCATATCTTTGAACTCACCGCGTTTTTCCTGTGACAGTTCCATGATCGCGCCGACAAAATCGTTTGGCACAATAATCGTTGCCTTGACATACGGTTCAGCGATCGCGTCGATCACCTGCGGCGCCGGCATTCGCGACGGGTTGTCGATCAACAGGACCTCGCCGTCGGTTTTGCGCACCTGATAAATTACGTTGGGCGCGGTGATGACCAACGACATCTGGTATTCGCGTTCCAGCCGTTCCTGCACCACATCCATGTGGAGCAAACCGAGGAATCCGCAGCGGAAACCAAAGCCGAGCGCCGCCGACGTCTCTGCCTCAAAGGTCAGCGCCGCATCGTTCATCTGCAGTTTTTCCAACGCTTCGCGCAGATTGTCGAATTCGCTGGTTTCCACCGGATACATGCCGCAATATACCATCGGCGTCACCTTGCGGTACCCCGGCAGCGGCTCCTTGGCCGGTCTGGCGGCATCGGTGATCGTATCGCCGACACGCACTTCCTTCAGGTTCTTGATCCCGGCGATCACGTAACCGACCTGGCCGGGTTCGAGCGCCGGCATCGGTGTCAAAGACGGCCGGAACACACCGACTTCCGACACTTCAAAGCTGCGGCCGCTATGCATCATCTGGGCTTTCATCCCGCTGGCGATCGTCCCGTCCATCACCCGAACATAGGAAATCACGCCGCGATAGGCATCAAAATGCGAATCAAAAATCAGCGCGCGCGTCACAGCGGTCGTATCGTTCTTGGGCGGCGGAATCCGCTTAACGATTGCCTCCAACACTTCCGGCACTCCCTCGCCCGACTTGGCGCTGACCAGCACCGCATCGCTGGCATCAATGCCGATGACTTCCTCGATTTCCCGCTTGACCTTTTCCACATCGGCGCTGGGCAAATCAATCTTGTTAATGACTGGGATGATCTCCAGATCATGATCCAGTGCCAGATATACGTTGGCCAGCGTCTGCGCCTCGATACCCTGCGAAG
>JBGSKE010000085.1:0-8510 GCA_041741355.1 Negativicutes bacterium
TGGTAAATATTGATTTGGATGATTTCAAAAGCATTAATAATCTGTATGGGCATCATGAAGGCGATAAAGTGTTGCAGGCGTTCGCCGGGGAATTGAAAGCGGTGTTTGACGATGTTGGCATGCCGATTCGGGTGGGCGGCGACGAGTTCATTGTTTGGATCCGCGAAAACAATCCGGCACTCATCGAGCAATATATGGCAATTATGACGGACCGGATTAAGACGTATAATGAAAAAACGGGCCGCCCCTACCAAGTTAGCTTTAGTTACGGAATGACGGTGTTAAACGAGCAGTACAACGATTTGCAGGAACTGGTCCAGCATAGTGATAAGCTTATGTACGAAGAGAAACAAAGAAAACAGATTCACTCTTGAATATCCCATTGATCTAAACCAGGGGACTCTTCGGATTTTGGTCCGAAGAGTCTTTGATTACTCCGAAAAATTTCGTGGATCGATCAACGCCTTGTATATGCAAGAAAAATATAAGAATATAGTTTGTGTTATAATTTTGCACAGATTGTCAAATATATAGGAAAGTAAGGTGCACAACAAAGTGACGGATATTGATGATATTGATGAAAAAATCCTGACCCCGGAGGGGAGCGGCCAATACGCCGCGGCCTTGATCACGGTTCAACGCAAAGAGCAGATGCCGGTAATGGCGGAGCTAAAAGCAAAACAGGAATATGTGAAATGCGATGATGATGAAAAAGAATTGTTTAGGCAAATTCTCAGCGGCTATACTTTTGCGGCGGATGATTGTTTAGCGGAACTTGATGAGTGCTATATGCAGCTAACTGTAAAGAAAAGCGAAGCGGGAACTGGCTATGATATATCGTGCACATTTTGCCGCGAAAGCCAGGGAAAAAGCTATTGGTTCAATATTTCGCCGGCCGATTATTTTATGATCATCCAGATTGTGGGGACTTATTCCCCAGGCGTGGTGCACTCATTCGCGCCGTATTATTTTTTCCAGGCTGAGATTGTTGATGTCGTCGATGGCGTCGTGAACAGCCAAATAAAAACAAAAGCTGCGCGCAAAAAGATGAAAGTGATTCGCTAAGCGCCCGCAGACGTTCGACATTATTCCTGACCGCGCCGGTAGATGCCGTTCACGACATTAAGCGGCAATTCGCCCCGCATGACCCGGGCCATATTTTCCAGAGCGCCTTCGATCATTCGTTTGTAAGAGCCCCTCGTTACCCCTGCAGTATGCGGCGTTAACAACAGTCGTTTGCTGGCGGTTGCCGACAGTTGAAATAGCGGGTGATCGGCTGGCGGCGGTTCCGGTGCAAAGGTATCCAGCGCCGCTCCGGCTAGGCGCCCCGATTCGAGGGCTTCGCACAAAGCAGCCTGATCGACGATTTCGCCACGCGATGTATTGATCAGCATGCTGCCCTGTGGCATCAGCGCCAGTTCCCTGGCCCCGATCAACGCTGCGGTTTGATCGTTTAACGGTAAATGCAAGCTGATCACATCACTGGTTGCCAGTAAGGCATCCAGTTTTTTGTAGGTCACAGCAAATTGATCTTCGATCTCCGGCGATTGCCGGCGTGGCGAAAAATAGCTGACTGTGGCGCCCATGGCTACTGCGAGGCTTGCGACGGCGCGTCCAATATTGCCAAACCCCAGCAAACCAATCTTGCAGCCGCGCACTTCTTGCAATCCTTCTCGCAAAACGGCATTTCGAAATGGCACATAGTTACCGTTTTTAATCTCAGCGTCAGATTCCACCATACGTCGCTGCATGGCAAGCAGCAAACCGAGGGTCTGTTCGGCGACGGCCGAGGCATTCGCCCCTGGGACATTCGCTACCGGGATGGCTAGCCGGACAGAGGCGGCGATATCCACATGATCGAAACCGACTCCCATGCCTTGGATTATTTTTATGCTTGGGATGTTTTCCAATATGCCGGTGCCAATTTTTCCCGCCGAGGCTGGTGCAAATAGACAATCGGCGTTTTTGCAGGCATCAATGATAGATTGTTCGCAGCTTAGATCAGCAAAATGGATCGAGAATCCTTCGGGGATAATTACGCTGGCGGCAGCAAATTTGTCCTGCGTCAGCAGAGAGACTATAATTGGCACGTGAAACACCTCGTTATTTTAAGATTACTAGGCGACAGCATAATTTTAGCATAGTATCGTTTTCTTGCGGCAAGAGTGATGAAGTATTGTTATGCTAATTGATATTGCAGATTAGTTGCAAAAATATAAAATGTATGCGAAAATGCTATTAATAGAAACAATTGAATATTTGGCAAACTTATCGAAAGGTAAGGGCGCAAAGCTATGGGTCTAAGGACAGCTGTCTATGATCGCCAAGCCGCCGACTATTGTTACAGTTAATAGTTAGTTGCAAAAAGCAGGCGGCGGCCTGCTTTTCTATTGATAACGTCAGCGACGGAGAATGAACTGCTAAGCCGAATAAGTATAAGGAAGTGGTGAGAGTGAGAAAAGTGACGAAAATTGCCGATTTAGCTCCGGGAATGGTTCTGGCGCGCTGTGTAGTCGATTTTAACGGAAAAGTGGTTTTGTCCGAAGGGTGCGTAATTAGCGAAAAAACAATTCAACGACTGGATGCATGGGATATTCGAGAAGTTTGTATTGACTGCCCGGAAAATTCAAATGCCGGCGCATAAAAACCCAAGTTAACAATGATAGATGAATCATCAAGGCTTCCAACCGATTGTGGGTGGAAGCCTTTTGTTGTGCAGGGGGAACCCGTACGAAAGAACAAAAACCAAGTCAACGCATGGTAAGCTGCTGTTTCTGCGTACGGTTATTAATCTTATGCGTTTGATGTATGCTAATGAAGGATAGTTCAATTGGGTGGTACTGTCGCCAATCCTAGAACCATTAATCATGCGGCGGGTGGTGTCAGCGGCATCGTTTGCTGTGAGTTCTTTGGTAGTTTGGGACTGTAAAATGGAGTTGTTTCAATGCTGATGTTGCGATCAAAAAACAAAATAATCGGCGTGTTAATGATCTTGCTGAATTTCTCCGTTGGTATTGCCGAAGCAAAACCGTTAGAATTTCAAATCAGCATTCCGGTTGCATTTTTGAGTGATAAATTCTTTGATTATGCCATTAAAAAAGAAGAGGTGATTATCACGCCGGATTGCAACCCGCTAGTTGAATCCATCAACCAGGATGCGAGAAGCAAATACCATTTGTATCATCCAACCTGGCGTGAATTCCTTTTGTTTCAATAACATGATGGATAATGCCGCTGCATTTGACAACAGGATTATAGTTGCCGGCCAGTAGCTGCAGATCCGGCGGCGCAATGAATGTATCGGCGCTGAACTTGTCAAAATTCCTGTTGAGTGATATTGTTGCAATGATTCATCTAATTGTGAGTGTATGCGGGACAAATAGTAAAGCGAATGAAGCGAGGGTATGATGGCTGCAAAGGCTGCCGGCGCCGAGTCAGTTAAATATTGGCTTGCGCCACAGGGGACGGGAATTGAATTGCTGCGGGCGAAATATACGACGCAGACTTTTTCCCGCCATATTCACGACGGGTATGCGCTTGGCGTCATCGAGCAGGGCGCGTTGGCTTTTTCTTATCGCGGCGAGCGTTTGACCGCCCCGGCCGGAACAGTCAATTTGGTAATTCCCGGCGAAGCGCATGATGGGCAGGCCGCAACGCCGGCAGGTTGGTCGTATCGGATGTTTTATCTGGCGCCGGGATTGCTCGAACAAACCTCGTATGAGCTGTTTGGCAAGTTGCGTCGCCCTTACTTTGCGGCTGGCGTTCTTTATGACACGGACCTGGCCTGGCAAATTCAAACGACGCATCGCTGTATGGAAAACGTGGAAGTTTCGGCGTTGGAGCAGGAATCGCGGCTGCTCTCCCTACTTGCAGCTTTTATTGTCAGGCATTCCGACCAAAGTGCCGATTGGAATTCGCCGCGAAAAGATGAGCGGGCTGTGACGCTGGTCAGACAGTATATTGAGGAGCATTACACCGAAAATATTGCTTTGCAGCAACTTGCCCAGGCTTGCCATCTGAGCGCGTTTCATTTGATTCGTTTGTTCAGGAGTCGGGTCGGCGTGCCGCCGCATGCGTTCCTGACACAAGTCCGTATCCGCCGCGCCAAAGAGTGTCTCGCCAAAGGCTGTTTGCCTATCGTGGTGGCGCAGGAGACCGGATTTGTCGATCAGAGCCATTTTTCCCGGCAGTTCAAGCAAATTACCGGACTTACGCCGGGCCAATACAGCAATTCCATACAATACGATTCGCATCTGACGCAGTAATATGAAGCAAGAGATCGAATCGATATTTTTAAGGAGTTGAGTCAAAATGTTGCAAGTGTCTAAAGCGTGGAAGCAGTTTTTTCCGGGGGCCGGGGTCGGGGTAATGCTGCTGGATCAAGTGAGTAATCCGACCTTCAACGAACCGCTCGAGATTGAAAAACGTTGTGTCGAAGCCGAACTGCGCGCTAAATTTGCTGATCGGCAAGCATTGGCGGATAGCCCGATTCTGAAAGCGTATGCCGATTACTACAAGAAGTTTGCCAAAACCTATCATGTTCAACAGCAATTGGAATCGGTGATTTTCAAAGGCAAGAGTATCCCGTCCGTGGCGGGGCTGGTCGAAGCGATGTTTATGGCAGAACTGAAAAACGGCTTGTTGACAGCCGGGCATGATTGCCAGACGTTGCAGCTCCCTTTGGCGCTTGATACCGTTAGCCAGGACGAGCAGTATGTATTGATGAACGGCAAAGAGCAGGCGGTGAAACCGGGTGATATGAGAATTCGCGATACATCCGGAGTCATTTCCAGCATCATCCACGGCCCGGATCAACGGACCCGCATTACGACCGATACGCAAAAGGTCGTTTATGTCGTATATGCACCGCCAGGGATTGCTCACAAACTGGTTTTGCAGCATCTGTCGGACATACACCGTTATGTGAAATTGTTTGCGCCAGGAGTGCAAATGCTTGAGCAACAGGTTTATAGTTAATCTGAATTCGGAGAGTTTAACGGTTGCACTTTTACACCGCTGGCCGTATAATTATTTACAAAGTGTGCATGAACGGAGGGCGGTTATGAATAACAATCAGTTACACAGCACCCAGGAGCTTCTCGATGAAGCAAAGAAGTCGATTTTGTTTACGACGATCAGGCCGGACATTGTGATGGAAAAGGGGCAAGGCTTGTTTCTGTGGGACACGGACGGCAAAAAGTACCTCGACTTCGTCGGTGGCTGGGCGGTTACTTCGCTGGGGCACAGTCCGGCGCCGATTGCCCAGGCGCTGGCAAAACAAAGCCAGTTGCTGGTCAATGCCAGTCCGAGTTTTCTAAACAGACCGATGATTGAATATGCAAAAATGTTGACGGATCATTGCTGCTTTGATCGGGTGTTTTTTGCCAGCAGCGGCGCCGAAGCCAATGAAGGAGCAATCAAGCTGGCGCGAAAATACGGGTCCATCCATCTGGGCGGCGCGTATGAAATCATCACTACAATCAATAGTTTTCATGGTCGTACTTTGGCTACGATGTCGGCGAGCGGCAAACAGAAATGGGAAAAATTATATGAACCCAAAGTGCCCGGGTTTATCCATGTTCCGCTGAATGACTTTGCAGCGCTACAGGCTGCGGTGAATCCCAATACCTGCGCCATCATGCTGGAGCCGATTCAAGGGGAAGGCGGAGTTTATGAACTGGAACAGGACTTTATTCGCCAGGTGCGCACACTTTGCCATGAAAAGAAAATCCTGTTGATCTTTGATGAAGTGCAGACGGGTCTGGCGCGTACCGGCAAGATGTTTGCCTATGAGCACTATGGCGTTGAGCCGGATGTTATGACGCTGGCCAAAGGAATTGGCGGCGGATTTCCCTTGGCGGCATTGCTGGCCAAAGAACAATTCAACATTTTTGAGATTGGCGATCAGGGCGGCACCTACTCTGGGCAACCACTTGCCATGGCCGTGGGCTTGGCGGTAATGAATGAAGTTCTAGAGAAAAACTTAACCGCCAATGCCGCAAAGCAAGGGGAATATTTGCAACAGCAGCTCAGGCAGCTTGCCAGTCGCTTCGGTTTGAGCAATATAAGGGGCAGAGGATTGCTGGTCGCCTTTGATTTGCCGGCGGACAAGGGGGGTGAAGTTGTCAGGGCTTGTCTTAAAAATGGTCTGCTCGTTAACTCGCCGCAACCGGCAACGATTCGGCTGATGCCGCCGCTGATTGTAACTGCCGAAGACACCGACGCTATGATTGCAATTCTATCCAGTGCATTGACTGATGTATTTGCATAGTTGGTAGAGTTTAAGTCCTTTATCAAACAAGGCTCGCCGGATTTTTCCGGCGAGCCTTGTTTGATAAAATGAGTCGTAAGACCCAGTAAAGTTAGGACTAGTGGTTCAAGGAAGAACTGGGGAAATGGAAAAGAATAATGCATAGACAGTTGAATTCGCGATGAGTGAATAAGCAGAAGGCGGTTGCAGAGATGAAGAAAACAGCGGTATTGGTTGCAGCGATGGTGGTGCTATTCAGCGCAGGCTGTAGTAGCGCCAAGGTTGAACCAGCTCCGACTCGTCCGGCCAGCTTTAAACCATCCGCGTTAGTATATCTTGGCGGCTTCGTCCAAAAACCGGGCACTTATACAGTGCAATTTGGCGCAACATATGGCGAGGTGATCGCTCTGGCGGGTGGATTGCGGCCAGAGGCTGATGCAACGAAAATTGACATCAACAAGACGGTGGAAGGGACCGTGCAAATCTATGTGCCCAGTACACAGGAGCAGCAGGTAGTGAATAATCCGGCTGTTGCCCAGGATGTGCCTCGTGTTGAACCGACCCGGTTCGAGACGACCCGGTTCGAACCGATTCGTGTTGAGACAAGAGCCCCGGTCCGCGTGAATCAAAAGAGTGGTACACAGCCGACACCTCGGCCTGTATATCAGGGACAACCGGCAAATGATCTGTCATCAGACGAACAACTGATGCTGGAGTTGATTAACAGTGAGCGGGCAAAAAAGGGAGTAAAGCCCTTGATAGCTGATGCGCTTCTGGTAAAAGCGGCAAGGCTGAAAAGCCAGGATATGATTGATAATGATTATTTTGCCCATGAATCGGCGAAATACGGGACTCCAGCCGAACTGGTCTCGGCACAGGGGGTTTCTTATCATTATGTGGGCGAAAACCTGGCGATATCCGGTAGTGTCCAACAAGCGCACCGGGGGCTGATGGGATCGCCGGGGCATCGGCAGAATATCCTGAATCCAAAGTTTAGACTGATTGGCATTGGCATTATCAAAGGCAGACGCGGCGTGACGGTGAGTCAGGAGTTTACCGATTAATCGCAACCGGGAAGCCTTTATCTTCGAATTATGCGGCCAAAGTACGGACGCCTTTTTCGATTAATCGCCGCAATTCGGGTTCGTCAATCAGGTAGTTATCTGTGCGACGGATTTTTGAGCTAGGTTCAAATCGATCGTTGCTCGTATGGATGCCGTCGAATACCAGATACTCCCGTTCCGACAAACTGATTTCGGCTGCGATGTAGAGCGCTTCAAACTCGCAGATATAGTCGTTCGCAGCCAAGTGGCCAGATAGATAGCGCTGACACAACGCGGTGAAAAATTCGCCTTTACTTTTCAGATCAAATCCACTCCCTTGTGCACGGCGCCTTCGGTCGTGACACACTTGTACTATATCATCTTTTTGTGAATTGCAGAAATCTGCGGTACAATGGTAAAAGATGAAACGCAGCAAGCGTGCTGAAAAAAGAGGGAAATGGATATGGACAAGGTTAGTTGGTTTGCCAAGCAACTCCAGCACAAGACTGGCAACGAAACGCTGCAACTGTCGTTGAACGACGAGGAATACCGATTGACGGCGCAGCAATCGTTTGAGTTGGCGTCCTATGCCGCACAGACCTTCACCGCCTGCGCCGTGGCGACGGGGACGGATTCTGGTTATGCTGCCGTGATCATTTCTGGACAGCCTTATCGACTGCAGCTCAATGGACATTCGGTTTTGTTCAAGATCATGACGCGCAAGATTTGGTTTTATGACTCGGTGCAAACAATAGCGGCGGAATAGCCAATGCGACAAATCGCAACCAGTTTGCGACAATTGAGCTGGGACAATTTCAAGACTGACAGTGGAGGAATATCATGGTGAAATTGTTTATCACCGGCAGTGCTTTGGGGCTGGCGGCTGGTTTTGCCCCGGGGCCCTTGTTGACGATGGTTATTTCACAGACTATCGGGCACGGCTTCAAAGAAGGCGTGAGAACTGCATTCAGCCCAATCATTACAGATCTGCCGATTGTCGTTATTACGACGTTTCTGGTTTCCGGTATTTATGCGCTGAAGTCATTGCTGGGGTTGATGTCAATCGCTGGCGGCTGCCTGTTATGCTATCTGGCTTATGGAAATCTAAAACAACGCCCGATGCGTGATTCGGTTTCAGTCTGCAAGCCTAATTCCGTTGTTAAAGGCGCGCTGATTAATGTGTTGAGCCCGCATCCGTATTTGTTTTGGATCACGGT
>JBGSKE010000086.1:0-10669 GCA_041741355.1 Negativicutes bacterium
TCCGGGGTGCGCTTTGGCCAGACGCTGGGTAGCCCGATTACCTTGCGCGTTACCAATGCGGACTGGGTGAATTGGGAAGCGAAAATGGCGGCGTTTGGCGAGCCGACGGGGCCGGCGGTGACGGCGCCCCGACCGGGACATGCCGATCTTGGCGGCTGTCAAAAATATGATCGCAGCGATGTGCGCGATATTCTGGAACGGGCCAGTGCACGCGAGACTGCCACGCGCGTCGCGGTCGGCGCTGTGTGTCGGCAGTTGCTGACGGTCTGCGGGATCGAGGTTGCATCGCGGGTCGTGTCGATTGGCGGCGCGAATGATGTAGCGGAGCAGGAAGCCCTGATTGCTGCGGCTAAGGCCGCCGGCGACACCTTGGGCGGCTGTTTTGAGGTCACGGCAACCGGCTTGATGCCTGGGCTGGGCAGCCACATTCAGTGGGACCGGCGGCTTGACGGGAAAATCGCAGCAGCCATGGTGTCGATTCCCGCGATCAAGGGCGTGGAGTTCGGCGCAGGATTTCGCTGCGGCGAGTTGCCAGGCAGTCAGGTCCATGATGAGATTTTTTACACGGAAGAAAGAGGCTATTATCGCCAGACCAACCGGGCCGGCGGCGTCGAGGGCGGGATGTCCAACGGCGAACCGATTGTGCTGCGGGCCGTGATGAAACCGATTCCAACCCTGACCCGACCGCTGCATTCGGCGGATATCCGTTCGCATCAGCAGGTGCTGGCCAACAGCGAACGCAGTGATGTCTGCGCAGTGGCGGCGGCGGCCTGCGTGGCGGAAGCGATGCTTTGCATCGTGCTGGCCGAGGCGCTGCTCGACAAATTCGGCGGCGATTCGTTGTCGCAGCTGTTGGCGGCCATCAAGCAGTACCGACAAAACTTGCGGTAAGCCAAAATGAAAAATATCGTGTTAATCGGGTTCATGGGGACTGGCAAGAGTTGCGTCGGTCAGCTGCTGGCAAGAAAACTTGGCTGGCAGTTTGTTGATCTCGACACGCAGGTGGAGCTGGCAATTGGCATGAGTATCGCCGAGTACTTTGAACAGTTTGGTGAAGCTGCGTTTCGCGATCAGGAGTCGGCGGCGGTGGAGGCCGTGGCGTTGCAGAATCGTTTGGTGGTGGCTACCGGCGGCGGTGTGGTGCTGCGGCAGCAAAATATCGACCGGCTGAAGGCGACTGGAATATTGGTCTGCCTGTCCGCCTCGGAAGCGGAGATTGTCGCCCGAACGCAGGGAGATCGGCTAAGGCCGCTGCTGAACCGCCCGGACCGATTGCAAGTGATCCGGGATTTGCTGGCGGCGCGCAAGCCGCAATATCGGCAGGCGGATTTTTGGTTTGAAACAGATGGTATAACGGAAGCGGCGGTTGCTGCGGCAATTTTACAAGTCGTGGGCGAGGAGGCATGTTTGCATGGAGACAATCCGGGTGAACTTGGGCAGTAGAAGTTATAATATAAAAGTACAGGTAGCTGGCTTGGCCAGTATTGGCAATTGGGCCGCCGGTTTTCCGGTCGAAAAGAAAGTGCTGGTTGTGGCGGACGAGAACACCGCCTTTTTATTTGGCAAACCGGCGGTCGAAAACTTGCAGCAGGCGGGGTTTACGGTCACGCTCGCGGTAGTGCCGCCGGGAGAAGCGTCAAAATCGCTATCACAGGCTGATGTGCTTTACGCGCAGGCAATTGTGGCCGGCTTGGACCGCAACTGCCCGATTTTGGCGCTCGGCGGCGGCGTGGTCGGCGACTTGGCCGGCTTTGTTGCCGCGACCTATTTGCGCGGCGTACCGTTCCTGCAGGTTCCCACGACGCTGTTATCGCAGGTGGATTCGAGCGTCGGCGGCAAAGTCGCCGTGAATCATCACTTGGGCAAGAATTTGATCGGTGCATTTTACCAGCCGCAAGGCGTGCTGATTGATCCGCAGACGCTATTGACCTTACCGCAGCGGGAATTTGCCTCCGGCATGGCGGAAGTGATCAAGTATGGCCTGATTGCCGATGCCGCATTTTTGGCTAGCTTGGCTGAAACGACAGGGTTGGTGCAGAGCCGCGAGTCACAGCAGTTGGCCGGAATTGTTGCCCATTGCTGCCGGATGAAAGCGGCGGTGGTCGAGCGGGACGAGCAGGACCTCGGCGAACGGATGCTACTCAACTTCGGCCATACGGCAGGGCATGCCATTGAGACGGCCGGCGAGTTTAGCCGGTTTACCCATGGTGAAGCCGTCGCGCTGGGTATGCTGGCGGCTGTTCGCTTAAGTGAGCTGGAGACTGGTTTGCCAACCGGCGCGGTTGAATCGATTCGCCGGCTATTGCTTGCCTATGATTTGCCGGTTGTGGCAGCAGCGTTGGTGGCGCCGGAGCTGATCGCTCACATGGGAACGGATAAAAAACGCGCCGCCGGGCAGTTGCGCTGGGTGCTGCTGGACCAAATCGGTCAGGCCACACTACGCAGCGGCATTGCAACCAAATCTATTGAAAAAGCGTTGCAGGAAATTCTCCCAGTAGAGTAAAATGAAGTGATAGGCATTTTGCTGGCGACCAGTATAATTCAGCTACATGTCATTGCCAGGTTGGTTGTGTGCGCAATCAAAATTATTAATAAGAAGAAGGTTGAGTAAAATTGCGGTTTTTTAGCTCAGTAAAAATGCCCCGGAAAAAGTGGCAGATTATTGCGATCGGCTTGCTGGTTGCTTTGATCTTGTTCATTGCGTTTAAAATCACGACCAACCTGATGCGGGAGAAGGAACGGGCGGCGCGGGCGCTGGCCGGTCGGACGGTGACCGTGGATGTGGCGGTGGTCGGTAAGCGCGATCTGACGCCGGCATTCAGTTTTTCCGCCAACCTGGAAGCAGTCTGGGCGACGGAAGTGTCGACGAAAGCTGATGGACGGATCGACAAACTATTTGTCGATGAAGGCGATGCGGTAACGGCGGGAATGCTGCTGGCCCAGCTGGATGTGAATGAATTGGCCGCCCAAGTCATGCAGGCCGAAGGCCAATTGTTGCAGTCAAAGGCAACGCTAGAACTGAGTGTGCTCAACTTCCAGAGAATGGACGCCCTGTATCAAAAAAATGCAGTTTCCGCTCACACGCTAGATAGTGCTAGGACCCAGCGCGATCTGGCCCAGGGCAGCGTGAATGCCGCGCAGGGAAACCTGTTGCTGCTAAAAGCCCGGCGGGATAACGCCCGGATTATTTCGCCGCTGACCGGCGTGGTGATCAAGCGCTATGTCCAGGCAGGAACCTTTTCCAAGGCCGGTGCGCCGATTGTCGCTGTAGCGGATACGTCGACCCTACTGGCTAAGGCAATGGTCGGCGAGGCCCAGATTGCCGAACTTTCTGTGGGAACGCCGGTGAAAATTGTAGTGAATGCCCTGCAAGGACAGGAATTCAAAGGCGTGCTGACCCGCCTGTCGCCGGCGGCCTCGGTGCCGACGCGGACGTTTACGGCCGAAGTCAGTATTCCTAATCCCAATAATGTGCTGAAAGTCGGTATGTATGCCAATGCCGATATCGGCGGCCAAGTACGCAAAAACGTGCTGGTGGTGCCGGAAGGCGCTCTGGTGTTGCGCGAAGATCAAAAAACGGTGTTTGTGGTCCTGGCTGACAACAAGGTCATGCAGCGGGTGTTGAAGCTGGGCGATGCCGCCGGCGGCTGGGTGGAAGTCAAGGATGGCGTCAAGGAAGGCGAGCGGATCGTGGTGGCTGGCCAGCATAAACTGAAGGACGGAACCACAGTTCGCCTGGGCGCTGCCGGGGGACAACAGACCAAATGATTAAAATGTTTATCCGTCGTCCCGTATTCACCACGATGCTGGTCATGTTGCTCGTGGTATTCGGTATCACTGCGTACCCTTCGCTAGGAATCGACCTCTATCCGGACATTGATTTTCCCATCGTCAATGTGACGGTTACCTATACCGGGGCTTCGCCGGAGGAAATGGAAGGCTTGATCACCAAACCGATCGAGGATGCGGTGAGTTCGGTTTCCGGCATCAAGACCCTGTCTTCGGTCTCGCGTGAGGGAATTTCGCAGACCACGATCGAGTTTGAACTGGGAACCAACGCCAAGTTGGCGGCGAATGATGTGCGGGAAAAAGTCGCCGGTGTGCGGCGTCGTTTGCCGGATCAGATTGATGAGCCGGTCGTGCAGCGCTATGATATCACGGCGCAATCGATTATCACGTTTAGTTTGGCCTCGGATCGGCGCGAACGCGGTGAAATCCGCAAAATCGCCGAAGATGTGGTTAAAGACGAACTGCAGCGGATCGAAGGCGTGGCCGAAGTCAATGTGTACGGCGCAGGCAACCGGGAAATCCATATCTACGTTGAACCGGCCAAATTGGAAGCCTATAATGTGGGTTTCCAAACCATTTTTGACCTGGTGAATTCCTACAACTACAATACGCCGGGTGGTCGGGTCAATGCCAATGGCAATGAAATGACGATCCGAACCCTCGGTAAATATAAGACGGTTGCAGAAATCGGCAAAATCGTGGTTTCCAATCAGGGCGGCCGGGTCATTCGTCTGTCGGATGTGGCCAAGATCGAGGATGGTTGGGAAGAAGAACGGGTCTATGCCAAAACGATGGGCAGTCCCAGCGTACTACTTTGGGTGCGAAAGCAATCGGGTACCAATACCGTTGAGGTGGCGGAAAAAGTCAAACGGCAAATGGTGAGGATGAGTCAGAACATTTTGCCTGAAGACATCAAAGTTGCGACGGTTCGCGACAGTTCGGTCTATATTCGCGACAATGTCGATGATGTCATGTCGTCGTTGGTATTGGGCGGCTTGTTGGCTGTCCTGATTACATTCTTGTTTATCCGGGACTGGCGGGCGACCATCATTGCCGGCATTTCGATCCCTACCTCGATCGTGGCGACGTTTTTCTTGATGAAGGCGATGAACTTTACACTGAATAATATGTCACTGCTGGCACTCAGTCTGGCGGTCGGTATCTTGATCGATGATGCGATCGTGGTCGTGGAAAACATCGTGCGCCATGTCGAGGAAGGCTCTACGCCGCTGGAAGCGGCCGGAACCGGCACCAACGAGATTGCGCTGGCCGTATTCGCGGCTACCTTGTCGCTGTTGGCAGTTTTCGTGCCGGTTGGCAGCATGGGCGAGATTATCGGTCAATTCTTCAAGCAGTTCGGTCTCACCGTGGCCTTTGCGATCGCTTTTTCGTTATTTGTCGCGTTTACGATGGTGCCGACGATGTCGGCTTATTGGCTAAGACCGCTGGATAAAACAACTGTGCCGAGCAGTAGGTTCGGTAGAGCGGTCAAGTCGGTGCTGGATCATTGGCAATCCTGGTTCGAGTCCTTAAGCGTAATTTATGTTGAGTTGTTGCGCTGGTCGTTGAAGCGGCCGAAGAAGATTTTGGCGTTGGCGTTTTTGACCTTGTTGATCAATCTGATGCTGGTTCCCTTTATCGGTTTTGAATTTCAGCCGACCTATGATTCGGGTGAGTTCAGTATCGGCATCGCTGGACCGGCCGGCACTTCGATTGACAAGATGAAGGAGCTGGTGGCGCCGGTAGAAAAAGAAATTTTGGCAATTCCCGAATTGGACAGCGCATTCCTGATTCTGGGGGCCGGCCGGCAACCGCCCTATAAAGCGAGCATGGGGATCAAACTGACGCCCAGCAGCGCTCGCAAACGCTCGATGACCCAGATTACCGACGAGCTAAGGACCAAGCTGCGCAAATATACCGCGTTGAAATTGTCGGTTCAGATCGCCCAGATGTCGGGCCGCGGCGATGTCAGGCCGCTGCAGATCGCCTTACGCGGACCGGATCTGCCCAGTCTGACCCACTATGCGCAGACATTGGCCGATGGGATGAAACAGATTGCCGGTACTGCCGATGTCGATTATTCCAGTGAACAGTATGAACCGGAAATCGTAATCAAGTTCGATCCGGTCCGCGCCGGCGAAGTGGGGCTGGAGCCGACTTCGGCCGGAAATGTGGTACAGATGGCTTTCCTGGGTCTGGCGACAAAGAATCAGTACACTGCCGGCGACAAGGACTATGCGATCCGGGTGCAGATGCCGGAGCATTTGCGCAAGGATATTAACGATGTGGCCAATATGCGGATTTCCACCAAGACAGGTCTGTTTGTCCGATTGGGCGACGTAGCCGATGTCCGGCTGTCTTCCGGGCCGACCCAGATCGACCGGGAAGACCGCCAGCGGCAAATCATCGTGTACTCCAACGCGGTCGGCGTTTCGGTCGGCGAATTGGTGCAAAAGGTTGAGGCGTTGGTTCCAGGTCTGAATATGCCGCTTGGCTACTCCTATAAGTTTGTCGGACAGGCCAAGATGATGGCCGAGTCGTTCAACGTAATCGGCCAGGCGCTGCTGATGGCGGTTATCCTGATTTACATGGTATTGGCGGCTCAGTTTGAGAGCTATATCCACCCACTGACGATTATGTTGTCCTTGCCGTTTGCGATGGTCGGCGCTTTATTGGGACTACTGATCGGCGGGCATACAATCAACATCATGTCGTTGATCGGCGTGATCCTGCTGATGGGCTTGGTTACCAAGACGTCGATTTTGCTGGTCGACTATACGATCCAACTGCGCGACGAAGGGGTGCCGATTGTCGAGGCGCTGGTGAAGTCCGGTTCGGTCCGTTTGCGACCGATTATGATGACCACGCTTTCGACCATCCTTGGCATGCTGCCGTTGGCGCTCGGTCTGGGGGCCGGCGCTGAACTGCGTGCTTCGATGGCGGTCGCGGTTATCGGTGGACTGATTACCTCTTCGCTGTTGACGCTGGTCGTTGTGCCGCTGGCCTATTACATGATCGACCGGTTCCAAATCGGTTTGAAACACAAGAAAATGACCAATATTCATCCAGAATAAGTTCAGCGTGACGAATGGAGTGTAGTGTATGGATCGCGACGCGGTCATCGAAATACTAGAAGGCTACCGGTCGGGGACGGTCAATCAAGCGCAGGCGCTGGAAAAGCTGACCTGCCTGCCGTTTGAAGACATGGATGATATCAAGATCGATCATCATCGGGCTTTGCGGCAGGGCTTTCCTGAAGTCGTGTTCTGCCCGGGTAAAACCACCGAACAAATCGTCCGGGCGATGACCGAACTGGCAAGGGTCAGTCCGAATGTGCTGGCCAGCCGGGCCGGCGCGGAAGTTTACGCCGCGGTGAAAGCGGTGTTGCCTGATGCCAGCTATAATGAACGGGCCCGGCTGGTGATTCTGGAGCGACAGCCGCTACCGAAGGACCCGGACCGGTTTATCTTGGTGATGACGGCCGGTACCGGCGATGTGCCGGTAGCCGAGGAAGCGGCTGCGACAGCCGAAATGATGGGAAATCGGGTCGAGCGGGTATTCGATGTCGGTGTGGCCGGAATTCATCGTCTGCTCGCGCATACTCCGCTAATGCGGCAGGCCAATGTCGTGGTGGTTGCGGCCGGCATGGAAGGAGCGCTGGCCAGCGTGGTCGGCGGGATGGTCAACAAGCCGGTGATCGCGGTACCGACCAGTATCGGCTATGGCGCCAATTTTCAGGGACTATCAGCTCTACTGGCAATGTTGAACAGTTGTGCCGCCGGAGTAGGTGTGGTGAATATTGACAATGGTTTTGGCGCGGGACGGCTTGCGGCAATAATCAATCGGTTGAGGTGATTTAGTGCGGGCTGCATATTTGGATTGTTTTTCCGGCATCAGCGGCAATATGTTCCTGGGAGCGCTGGTCGATGCCGGGCTGCCGGAGGCCGTATTGCGCGATGCGATAGCTAAGATCGACCTAAAAGGATTTTCGATCAAGATCAAACCGGTGGATAAATGGGGAATCAGGGCAACCCATCTCGATGTCGATCTTACAGCAAAACACCACCACCGGGGCTTGGCCGATATTCTCAAACTGATCCGCGCCGCGGAGTTGCCGGACGCGGTCAAGGAGAAGGCCTGTCAGGTGTTTGAACGCTTGGGCAAAGCCGAGGCGAAGGTTCACGGCATGCCGCTGGAAAAGGTGCATTTTCATGAAGTGGGCGCCGTGGATGCAATTATCGACATTGTTGGCACGGTGTTTGGTTTTCACTATTTGGGCGTGGAGCAGATTTACTGTTCGCCGCTGCGGGTGGGGCGCGGTTTTGTCAAGGCGGCGCATGGGATCATGCCGATTCCGGCCCCGGCTACAGCCGAATTGTTGCACGGAATACCCTGGTACCCCGGCGATATCGACAAGGAACTGGTGACGCCAACCGGCGCAGCGCTGGTAGCGGAACTGTGCAGCGGTTTCGGCGACCGACCGGGCGGCTTTCTGGCGGAAAAGACCGCCTACGGCGCCGGTACCTGGGATCTGGTGATTCCCAATGTAATGCGGCTGAGCCTGGGCACGCTGCCCGAACAGAAAAACAGCGATGAAATGTGGCTGCTGGAGGCAAATGTCGACGACAGCACGCCGGAAGTGATTGCTTATGCGATTGACAAGTTGCTGGCCGCCGGCGCGGTCGATGCCTGGATTACGCCGATCATCATGAAGAAAGGTCGACCGGCCTTTTTGCTGTCGGCATTGTGCGCGGAACTGCACAAACCGGCGGTGGAAGATGTTGTGTTCGCCGAGACGTCAAGCATTGGCGTGCGTTGGCAACAGGTCCGGCGGACGGTGGCCAACCGCAGTATGGTGGCGGTGCAGACGGAGTGGGGAACAGTGGGCATTAAGGTTGCCGAGCGTGAGGGTCAGGTGATTAATGTGGCGCCGGAATTTGGCGATTGTCGTCAACTGGCCGAACAATCGGGTGCGCCGCTGAAAAAAATCTATCAGGCAGCTCTGCAGGCGTGGAACGCGCTGAAACGATGAGCGCGTTAGCCGGGGCTAAAACCTTCGAGGCGTATGTCGCCGCAGTCAAGGCGCTGCTGGCCGGGGCAAACATAAAGCTGAGCAGCGAGAAACCGATACCCTACGGTTTGCGGCTGGATTTGCGGCAGGCTGATGAAACCGTTCCGCTGACGCTGTATTATGGCAAAAAAGGCTTTTCACTGGTGCTGGCTGGCAAGAATGGCGTATTGAAGGCAAAGCTGGCAGCGCTGTTTGATCTCGCGCCGACCCCTTCTTCGATCAGCGAAGCGGCATTATTCGATGTGGCGCCAAAATCCAACAAACCGTATGGGTTTGAAGCGATGGAAGGATTTGAGTCCGGCTGGATCGGCACTGATGAATCGGGTAAAGGCGATGTATTTGGCCCGCTGGTGGTAGCGGCGGTGGCCGTCAATCCGGCGATCGTGAGCGAGCTGGAGCGTATCGGCGTCAAGGACTGCAAGCAACTGTCCGATAAAAAAGTGGCGGAATTCGCCGGCAAGATCCGCCAGATTGCCCAAGGCCGTTATCAGGAACTCATCTTGTTGCCTAATCGCTATAACAGTCTTTATGCGACGCTGAAAAAAGAGGGGAAAAACCTCAACCACCTGATGGGCTGGGCCCATGCTAGGGTCATTGAGGATACGTTGGCGATTGCCCCCTGCAATTTTGCGATCGCCGATAAGTTTGCCGATGTGCGGCTGATCGAAAATAAACTGATGGCGCGCGGCCGTACAGTTGTGCTGATTCAAAAAACCCATGCAGAGAATAACATTGCGGTGGCGGCAGCCTCGGTACTGGCCCGCGACTCGTTTCTCCGTGGTCTGGCCGGTTTGTCGCAAAAATATGGCGTGGATTTGCCCAAAGGGGCGGGAACGCCGGTTGCCGCTGCGATCAGGCAATTCGTGTCGCAGCAGGGCAAGGAATTACTGCCGGAAGTGGGCAAAGTTCATTTCCGCACGTTTGAAGGAGTGCTTTGAAAATGAAGGCAATCGTATTGCTGTCCGGCGGGCTGGATTCGACGGTCTGTATGGCGGTGGCTCGGGACCAGGGGTTTGAGCCGCTGCCGATCAGTTTTAATTATCAACAGCGTCATGCGCGGGAAGTCGAATGCGCCCGCAAGGTCGCGGATTTTTATCAAGTGAGCCGGCATTTAGTGATCGACACCAATATGGCGGCGATTGGCGGCAGTGCGCTGACTGACGCCTCGGTCGTCGTACCGTCCGGCGATGTGACGCGCCACGATATCCCCGTGACTTACGTTCCGGCAAGGAACCTGATCTTTTTGAGCTATGCCCTTGGTTACGCCGAAGTGACTGGCGCCGACCATATTTTTATCGGCGTCAATGCGCTTGATTATTCAGGCTATCCCGACTGCCGGCCCGAGTTTATTCAGTTGTTTCAGCAACTGGCCGACTACTCGACCAAGGCGTCGGTGGCCGATGGCCGCAAGATCCGGATTGAAACGCCGCTGATCCAGCTGTCGAAACAAGAAATTGTCAAGCTTGGCGTGCGGCTGGCTGCGCCGCTGGAACTGACAACCAGTTGTTACCGGGGCGGCGAAGTCGCCTGCGGGACCTGCGACAGCTGCCTGCTACGGCTCAAAGGCTTTGCCGAAGCTGGCCTGACCGATCCGATAACTTATAGCGAGGGGGTGCGCTGATGAAGGATGTCCAGAATCAGGCCGATCTGCGGGGAATTCCGATTCAAAAAGTCGGCGTAAACGATGTGCATCTGCCATTCCAAATCAAGACCAAGGCCGGCTCGTTCCAGTCGGTGCTTGCCTGCATCCGCCTGACCGTCGACCTGCCCCAGGAATACAAAGGCACCCACATGAGCCGGTTTATCGAG
>JBGSKE010000087.1:0-5352 GCA_041741355.1 Negativicutes bacterium
CCGGGGTGCGCTATTTCGCTTAAACAGATATCCTCAAGGTCTCTGCTGTGTTGCGGAGACCTTTTCTTTTGCAGGAGATTGACGTAATTTGTAGAAACTGACTATAGTCTAGCTTGGACAAAGAACGGAGGGAAAACTATGGCAAAACAATTGCGGATCATTTTTGATTTCTCCTGTCCCTTTTGCTATCTGGCCTGGGGTTATTTTAAAAAACTGAGAGAAACAGTAGTTCTGGCTGATGACTGGTTTAGTTGGGAGATTCATCCGGAAGTGCCGAAAATGGGTAGCCCACTGCAAGATGTGGTCCAGGTGGCCGATATGGCCGAGCGGAAGCAGCGGCTAAACGCTCTCGGCGCACCGGTCGGCATCGCGCCGGGCGAAAAAGTGTTTGTGCCCAATACGCGACTGGCTCTGTGTGCGCTGGAATTTGCCTGTGAACAGCGAAAACAGCACGCCTGGATCGACGCGGTGTATCAGGCCAGTTTTGTCGGCCAGAAAAATATTAGTGAGCTGGCAGTCCTGTTGAATATTGCCCGGGAAATAAATCTGGATGAAGCAGCACTGCTGCAGGCGCTGGAAAGCGACCGTTATCTGCCGATATTGCTGGAACATGACCGGCTTTGCCTGGAACAGAAAATCGAGTGGGTGCCGACGGTGTTTGCCGGTGAAACGAAAATTATTGAAGGGGCATTCACCTTTGCCGAGTTTACCGCCGCGATGCAGGCAAAAGTGTTGTAATAACAATCTGAGACTAGACGGTTTTTGCCGGGAAGCGTAGACGAAGGGGCTGACATATGAGTACGGACAAACAAGCCGAGGCCAATAGCGATTCGTCGTACAGCCGGGCAGAACTGGAACAATTGGTAACGCAACGAACCGGGGAGCTGCGGATCGTCAGCGACAGTCTGATGGCGCAGAATGAAGAAATCATCGCGATGAACGAAGAACTGGTTGCGCAAAACGAAGAAATCACCGCGATGAATGAGGAAATCGTCACGTTGAACCAAAAGCTGGCGACCATCAATGCCGAACTGGAACGGCGGGTGGAAGAACGGACCAGTGAACTGACTGCGGCGCATCAGGAGTTGACGGCGCAACACGAAGAGATTCGGGCCGCAAATGACGAGCTGCAGCAAAGCGCAGCAATGCAGTCCGCGCTGAGGGAGATTGCCGAAGCAGCTTTGATGGCTGCTTCGCTTGAACAACTGTATGAAACGGTTCATCAGGTTGTGCGTCGGGTATTGCAGGCGGAAAACATCTATATTACGCTGCTTGACGATGCTACCGGGCGGATTGTTCGTCCGTATTCGATGGGCCGGACCAATAACGTGCCGCTTCGCCGGGCTGTCGGCAACGGTTGGACCGAATATGTGATGCGGCAACGGCGGGCGGTGCATATAACCGAACAGTTGCTGAACCGGCTGCTAAATACCGGCGAAGTGACGATGCGGGTGGAGAACTGCCATGAATGGCTGGGCGCTCCGCTCTGCAATGCGCACGGGGAAAGTTTCGGCGTAATCGCGATTTTTTCTACCGATGTTTCGCAAGGTTTTAGCGCCGATGACAGTGCGGTGCTGTCCATTATCGCCGCGCAGATATCGCAGGCGATTGAACGAAGGCGGGCCGAAGAAGCGCTGAAAATTAATCAAAGCCGGTTGCAACGCGCACAGGCGTTGGCTCGGGTGGGCAATTGGGAGATCGACCTTGTCAACTGGCAGGTGTGGGCTTCTGACGAAGCTTTCCGGATCTACGGTCTGGACAAGCGGTCGGATTTCTTGTCGATGGCCGAAATTCGCTCGGTCGTATGTCCGGAGGACGGGCCGCGACTGGACCAGGCAATGCAGCTGTTGTTAGCCGGCCAAGAAAAATATGATCTTGAATTCACGATTCGGCGAGCCGATAATGGGCAGGAAACGATCGTGCACTCACGGGCCGAAGTGGTGGCTGATGCGCAGGGAAACCCGTTGAAAGTGTTGGGGGTTGTCCAGGACATCACAGAACGCAAGCGGATTGAACGCACGTTGGTTGAAAGCGAAGCACGCTACCGGGCCGTACTGGAGCAAGCGCCGGAGGCTATTTTTATTTGCGATCCGGATAGCGGTGCAATCACCGAAACCAATTCGCGGTTTACCGAACGGTTCGGCCATGATTTAAAATTGCATGGTCCGTTGACGGTTTATGATTTAACGGTGGACCACAACCAAAACATTGCCGGCTATTTAGCGCAGGTGAAAAAAACCGGTGTATTGCCGCTGCAGCGAAGAGTGGTCCAACATCGCAACGGTTCTTATGTGCAGGTGGAGCGTTCTGGCACACTGGTGCGGTTTCGCGATCGCAGCGTGTTGGTGCAGACGCTGCGGGATGTTTCCGATGAAGTTAGGCGCGAGCAAGCAATCCATCGTGACGCCGAACTGGCGACTCGGGTGCAAAATGCTCTGTTGAAAACGGCGCAACCATCGCCGTATTTGGAAATCACGACGATCTACGAACCGTATAGCTATGTGGGCGGCGACTTGTACTTCATGGACTGGCGTTATCATGGCAAATTGCTGCGCGGGTTTTTGATCGATGCAGCCGGGCATGGACTGGCGACGGCGCTGCATACCTCGGCGATGCATGTGTTGCTGCGGGAAGTCAACGAATTGGACTTGCCCTTGCCCGAACAGATGCGCTGGCTTAACCGGCGGGCCGGCCAGTATTTTGACGATGCCGCGTTTGCCGGGGCGGTGGGGTTTGAACTGGATCTCGAAACGCGCGAACTGCGTTGGAGCTGCGCCGGCATGCCGCATGTCTGGCTGGCCGGGCGTGCCAGACAAGGTATTGTGGCCTGCCCCGGCATGTATCTGGGGATTTGCGCGAGCGAGGGTTTTGAAATGCAAACCATGTCGTTGGCGATTGGCGATTCGGTATGTTTCATGACCGATGGGGTGGCGGAAATGATGGGCCGCGAAGCTGAAAGGCAACCGCAGGATTACGCCGCAATGGTAAAATGGCTTAAGGCTCTTGCCGGCGGCAATGAGCGCCATGATGATGCGACCGCCATTTGTATTCGAATAAAATCGTTGCCGGATTCGGCCATCGTCAAAGAGGGCTGGCCGCGCACGTTGCGATTCAACGGTTATGGCGATTACCAGCGGCTCAAGGGCGAAGTCCGCAAGATTTTGGCCGAAGTGATTGGACGGGACCATTCTCTGCAAGAAGTGGCGGTGCATGAAGCGCTAGCCAACGCTATGGAGTGCCGGGATGGCTTGCCGCGACAGCATCGGGCTCGCTTGCGGATTAATAAGTTCGGCAACCGTCTGGTCGTTCGGGTCAAGACGTCGCGACTGGGTTTTGCCGGCAACGCGCTGCTCAGGCGTCTGCGTTCCCATGGCGAGCTGTTTGCCTTTAGCGCCGATGATTCGATGGGGCGGGGCATTCCGATCATGCTGGCAACGGCGGACTGGATGACTTACAACAGCGAAGGAACGGAATTGTTGTTGGCCTGGAAACTGGACCGCTAGGGGCATCAGTAATTCAGGGCAATAACGAAAATGTTTCCGGAGTGATAGTTTCTCCGCGCGCAGGAAATTTCGTCGCCGCCCCGAAGTAAAGAAGTAGAAGCCGCCTGCACGCGGGCCGGTCAAACGGTTGTCAATGACCGAATGGAGGGAACTGGCTTATGGCTGAGCAGGGGTTGGGGTTCTGGGGGCAGATATGGGCGTTGCGCGGTGAGATCGGCGTACTGCTTGTCCAGCATGCAGCGCTGGCGGCGGCAGGGATTCTCGGCGGCGCTGTGATCGCGATTCCAGCCGGAATATTCATTTCGCGCCATCCGGCCTGGGGCGCGCCGCTGATTCAGTTTGTCGGGATGCTGTACACGGTGCCTTCGTTGGCCCTTTTTGGACTGCTGATTCCGTTTATCGGCCTGGGCTGGTTGCCGACAATTGTGGCTTTGACGATTTATTCGTTGCTGCCGCTTTTGCGCAACACCTACATCGGCATCGTGGAAGTCGATGCCGCACTCAAAGAAGCTGCGACCGGAATGGGGGCCACCGACCGACAACTGTTTTGTCAGGTCGAGTGGCCTCTGGCTTTGCCGTTTATCATGGCAGGGCTGCGCACCGTCACGGTGATGACGATCGGCATTGCCACGTTGGGGGCGCTGGTCGGCGCAGGCGGGCTGGGGGTCCTGATTTTTCGCGGCCTGCACATGATGGATAACTCGCTGCTATTGGCAGGCACGCTGCCGGTGGCTCTACTGGCGGTGGCAGCCGACAATCTGCTGGAATGGGGCGAGCAGCGGGTGCAGCAGGCAATGGGGGTTTTCAGTAGCACAACGGAAGAGGAGAGGTGAGTTTGGTATGAAAATCGCAACCAATTGGTGTCTGATCCTACTGTTTATTGCAGGCGCAGCCTTGTCCGGCTGTAGCTCGACGCCGGCGCCGCAGGCAGCGAAACCGGAGCCGAAAATCGTGATCGCTTCGAAGCCGTTTGCCGAGCAGTTCATTTTGGCGCATATGGCGGCGGAAGTGCTGAAAACAAAGGCGAAGGTTGCGGTTGATATCAGCAAGATCGGCATGGGGCCGAGCGAATTGCTGCATCCGGCGATGCTAAAGGGACAGATCGACGTTTATCCCGAATACACGGGGACGGCCTGGATGGCGGTTTTGAAACAGCCGGTGGAACGGGACAAAACGGTTTTGTTCAATAAAGTCAAAGCGGCCTACGCCGAACAGTTCAAACTGGAGTGGTTGCCACTGCTCGGTTTTCAGAACACCTTTGCCCTGGCGGTGACCCAGGAAACCGCTGCGAAATGGCAGTTGAAAACGATCGGCGACCTGGCCCGTCAGTCCAACTTGACGCTGATGGGCGATGCCACGGCATTCACTCGCGACGATGAATACCCTGGTCTGAAAAAAGCCTATGGACTGGATGGCAAAGCAAAAGTCGTCGATGTCAATTTCTATTACGAAGGGCTGAAACAAAAGCAGGCCGATGTGGCGCTGGTTTTTTCCACTGACGGCCGGCTGAAACAATATAATCTGGTCATCCTGGCCGATGACAAACAATTTTTCCCGCCATATGAAACCGGTTTTGTCCTGCGCGGCGATTTGGCGGCGAAATATCCGCAGGTCCGCGCAGCGCTCACGCTGCTTAGCGGCAAGATCAACGAGCAGACGATGACAGAACTGAATTATCAGGTAGAAGTGGCAAAAAAAGACCCGGCCGATGTGGCCAGGCAGTTTTTGCGGGATCAAAAAATCCTGCCATGATCGATATTTGCCGGGTGACCAAACGCTATGGCGCGGCGCTCGCCGTCAATGCGGTCTCGCTGAGGGTGGCGACCGGGCAGACGATGGTTCTGATCGG
>JBGSKE010000088.1:0-7881 GCA_041741355.1 Negativicutes bacterium
CGACGTTTGCAAACACATATATCAGCAGGTAAAACATCATCCCTTTGACACCGGCTGTACTGCCGGCCAATAGTCCTGTCAACAGATAACCGGCCTGGGCGATCGACGAATAGGCCAGCATCCGTTTCATGTTGGTCTGCGGAATTGCCGCCAGATTTCCCAGCAGCATCGCTGCCCCGGACAGAACCAGCACCAACAGAGCCCACGGATAGCCCGTCGCCGGGAATATTTCGGTAAACACGCGGATCAGCGCGGCAAAACCGGCCGCTTTGGAGCCCATGGCCAGCATTGCCGTCACCGGAACAGGCGCGCCTTCGTACACGTCAGGCGCCCACATATGGAACGGTGGCGCGGCGATTTTGAAAGCAAAACCGGCCAGAACCATCACGCAACCGACCAGCAAGGCCGGTGAAACGATCAGGCCTTTAGCGATTCCCGCATAGCTCAGTTGTCCGGCGACCCCGAACAACAGGCTCATGCCATAGAGCATACCGGCAGAAGCAGCCGAAGCCAGCACCAGATACTTGATCGCCGCCTCGGTAGATTTGGATTCCGTCAGCACATAACCGACCAGGATGAAGAAACTGAACGTCATCAGTTCAATCCCCACATACAGCGTGATCAGGTCATTGGCCGAGGCCAGCAGCATCATCCCCACGACCGCAAACAGCAGCAGAACATAGAATTCAGCCCGGGAGTGAGGCAACTGGTCGACAATATCGAGCGAAAACAGCATCACCAAAATCGCGCCGACTATAAATGTCTGTTTGAAAAACACCGCGTAATCATCAAGTCGGAACAACCCGCTATAGAAAGTCTGATTCATTCCATACCGACTGAACGAAACCAGCAGCACCCCCGCCAGACCGGCAATGGCCAAATAGCCAAGATTTCGGCGAGACTGCCTGGGTTCCAGCAACAGGTCAGCCACCAGGATTAGCAACGCCAGCAGGGCGACCGCTATTTCCAGCATTAATGCATTGAAATTCATGATCACAGTCCTCCCCACAGCGTCGCCGCCAGTTTTAGCTTCGCCAGCAGCGGCATCAGCGGTTCGATGCCGCTATTCACTACATTCATTAATAGCGAAGGGAATAAGCCAAAGCCGATTAAGAACGAACCTAAGACTACCAGCGGAACCCAATCGGCGCCGTGTAAATCGTGCACGCCGTCCCATTCGCTGCGACGCGGCCCGAACAATACATCCGCCAGCACCCGCAGTACATACAGCGCTGTCAGGATAATCCCGGCAATCGCCAGCACGGCAAACAACGGAAATGCCTTAAAAGAACCGACGAAGATGGTAAATTCCGGCACAAAACTGATTAACCCCGGCAACCCCAGCGACGCCATCCCAGCTAGGAAGAAGCCTACCGTCGCACGCGGCATCTGATGCGCCAAGCCGCCCAGATCAGGAATATGGCGCGTATGCGTGGCATGATAGATATGACCGATCATGGCGAAGAACAGAGCTGCCATGACGCCATGCGCGAACATGTTGGCCACAGCGCCGTTGATGCCGATGACATCCGCCGCGGCAATGCCGATCAACACATAGCCCATGTGGGAAACCGAAGAATAACCGACCACATATTTCATGTCTTTCTGCACCAAGGCAATGAATGCGGCATAGGCGACGTTGGCCACGCCAAATGCTGCAATCAGCGGCGCCCAGAACTTAAATCCCAGCGGCAGCATCAACAGACCGATCCGAATCAGGCCATAGCCGCCAATTTTCTTTAATACGCCGGCATGTACCATCGACACGGCCGTGGGAGCGCCGGCATAGCCATCCGGCGACCAGGAATGAAACGGCCACATCGACAGCAGCGAGCCAAAGCCCAACATCACAAAAAAGAAGGCGAATTTCTGGAATTCCGGCGACAAGGCGCCGCCCGCTGCAGCCTGAGTAAGCGCTTGCATGGAAAACGTCCGCGTACCGGCGGGATAGGCATTCAGGTACAGCATCAAGATGCCTGCCAGGAGAAACGCCGAACCGAGCAGCAGGTAGATCGTAAGTTTCATTGCGGCATATTCCTTGGTGACCCGTTTGCTCGAGCCCCAGAGGATGATCATGATATAAATCGGAATCACGACGACTTCGTAGCAGAGCAGAAACAGGAACAGATCCCTGGCCACGAAGGTGCCAGCGACTCCAGCCACGAGCAGCAAAAACAGGATGAAAAACTCTTTCGGGCGTTCGTCCACCCGCCAGGAAGCAAACACGCCGGCAAAACCAATCAGAGCTGTCAGCAGGATCATTGGCGCCGACAGGCCGTCGACACCCAAACTATAGGCAGCGCCCATTTCGGGCAGCCAGGCCAGTTCTTCCACGAACTGCATGCCGCCGCTATGCCAGTCATAACCAAAGAACACCATCAAGGACAGCAGGAACGAGATCCCCATCGCCGCTGCGCTGACTTTTTTTATTGAGGAACCAGCCGTCGTTGGCAGGAAGGTAATCGCCGCAGCGCCAACAATCGGCGCGAACAGTATAGTAGACAGTACTGGAAACGACATCAGATTTTCCCTCCCCCGGCGACCGCACCGGCAGAAAACGCCAGTATCAGGGCCAACATTACCGTTGCGATCAGCATCACCGCAGCATACTGCTGCGTCTGTCCCGTCTGGAACCGCCGCAGAATCGCCCCGACTGCGCCGCTTTTCTGCGCAGCGCCATCGACGATCCCGTCCACGACATTCAAATCGACCCAGTAGAGCACCCGGGCCAGGCCGGTCACGATATTTCGGTTAAACCACTGGTAGAGTTCATCAACATAAAATTTATTCAAACTCAGCGAATACAGAACTCCCGCCTGTTTGGCGATCGCATCCGAGCGCTTTGCCCCGCCGCCGTAGATCAACCAGGCCAAGCTAAAACCGGCCAACGCGATCAAGGTGGAAGCCGAAGCAATTCCCCAGTCAATCCCCGCATGGTGAGCCGGCCCAAACCGGACCCAATCGCCAAAGCCCAACGCAAAGGGAACTGCGCCGGCAAAAATACTCAGCACGGCCAGCACGCCCATCGGAAATAACATCGACATGCCTGATTCGTGCGGATGATCGTGCGGGTTTTCCTCACCAAAGAAAGCAACCAGGAATAGCCGGGCCATGTAGAAGGCCGTCAAAAATGCGGTAAACGAAGCGCCGATATATAACGGAGTGGAAACATGCGCCGCCGCCACCAGGATTTCATCCTTGGAGAAGAAACCGGCGAACGGTGGAATGCCGGCGATCGCCAGCACGGCGATACCCATCATGGCGCAGGTGGCCGGCATTGATTTGCGCAGTCCGCCCATCTCGAAGATATCAGCCTTGTCATGCAATGCATGCAGGATCGAACCAGCGCCGAGGAATAGCAGCGCCTTGAAAAAAGCGTGCGTCATCAGATGGAACATCGAGGCCGTCAGACTGCCGACACCAAGCGCCAGCATCATATAGCCCAGCTGGCTGATCGTCGAAAACGCCAGGATTCGCTTGATTTCCCGTTGCGTCAGGGCGATACAGGCTGCAAACAAAGCCGTGAAGCAGCCCAGCCAGGCGATGACCGTCATCGCACCCGGCAGCACACTGAAAATCGCAAAGGCTCTGGCCACCAGATATACCCCGGCCACGACCATCGTCGCCGCATGGATTAATGCCGATACAGGCGTCGGTCCTTCCATCGCATCAGGCAACCATACGTGCAGAGGAAACTGACCGGATTTGGCAACCGGTCCGGCAAACAGCAACAGTGCCACGCAGGTCATAAGCGCCGCGCCATTTTGACTGACATAGGCCGGTACTTTCACGGCCAGTTCGCCAAAGTCCAGCGTGCCGAATGCGATCTGCAGGAACAAAATCCCCAGCAGCAAGCCGAAATCACCGATCCGGGTCGTCATGAACGCCTTCTTGCCAGCCTCTCGCGCCGATATTTTGTGGAAATACCAACCAATCAACAAGTATGAACAAAGTCCCACCAGTTCCCAAAAAACAAACAGTTGCAAGAAATTCGTCGCAATGACCATCGCCAGCATCGAAGCGGCAAACAGGGACATGAACGCAAAGAATCGGGCATAACCGGGATCGCCGGTCATATACCCCGTCGAATAGATCAATACCAATAGCGAAATCAGTGAAACCACGAACAGCATCATTGCCGCTATGGGATCAATCAGTACCCCCATGCCGGCAACCAGCCCCGGCATCGAGAACCAGACAGTTTTCATGACAAAAGGAGCTTCCACCGTAATGCCTTTTGAAACTACCGCCCAGCCGACGCCCAACGCAATGAGGAAGGCGGAACCCATGGCCGCTATCGCCAGTCGTGAAGCCAACTGGGGAGACCGCAGCAAAAAGAATGAAATGATTGCAAAAGCCAATGCCGGCAGTAGCGGGATCAGCCAGGCATGGTGCAAGGAAAAATCAACCCACATGTTTCATCACCCCCTTACCACTTCAGCCAATTCATATCATCGATCGAGACAGTATCGCGGCCGCGATAGATGGCATAGGCCAATGCCAGCCCAACAGCAACTTCAGCCGCGGCGACGGCAATGATGAACAGAGAAAATACCTGGCCGGCTGCCGCATCCGTCGCGGTATAGCGAGAAAAAGCCACCAGATTGATATTAACCGAGTTCAGCATCAACTCGATCGACATTAGTACGGCGATCAGATTGCGTTTCGTTAGCAAGCCGAACAATCCCAGTCCGAATAACACAGCGCCAACCAGCAAATAATGCGAAAGTCCAATCATGATTGCGCCTTGCCCCCTTTAAACAATACGACTGCGCCAATCAGCGCCGCCAGTAGTAAAAGTGCCACAGCCTCAAACGGCGGAGCAAAATCCGTCAAAAATCGCCGTCCGATATCTCCAGCCGTCACAACACTGCCTTTACCAACTTTCCACGGTGTCGCCAGGATCGCCCAGACCATCACGCCGACAACCGACAGCGCTGCGAACGCTCCGGCGAACAGCATTTTGTTCGGCGGATTGGAACGGGACATCTGCTCGCGATGCGTGAGCATCACGCCAATCACCACCAGAACGGCGACTGCGCCGCTGTAAACCAAAGCCTGAACCGCCGCCATGAATTCGGCCTCCAGTGTCATATACAGGCCAGCCACACCCAAAAATGTTACTGACAACAGAAATGCACTTTGCACCAGGTTGCGTTTGAACACCACGCCCATAGCCGCTGCCAGGGTAATGCCCGACAACAGAAAGAATGCCAGGGTATGCATCAGGCCGCCACTTTCCATCAGCGTGCGCCCCCCTTCGCTGCCATGCAGTCGATAATCTGCTCGTCATAGGTCAGTGAACACATTTCATAGTTCTGCGTCCAGTGAATCGCCTTTGTCGGACAAGCTTCCACACAATAATTGCAGAACAGACAGACCGGCATATGATGGCGGTAAAGCGTCAGCGCCTTTTTGCCGCTCTCCGTTTTTTCGGTCGACAGCTCAATCGCGTTATTCGGGCAGGCCAGCGCACACAGGCCGCAGGCAATACACTTTTCCAGGTTCAAATCTAATGTTCCGCCGCGAAACATCGGTCCCACCGGCAAACGCTCTTCCGGATACTCGACCGTATTCGGTTTGGAAAAACAGCGCCGCAGCGTGACGCTGAGGCCTTTGATCAATCCTATGCCAAACACAACATCACCCCTCTCAACCCAACGGGAAGAACAGCCATAATCCAATGCCTGTCACCACTACATTGAAAATCGACAGTGGCAGCAACACCTTCCAGCCGAACGACATCAGTTGGTCAACCCTAATCCGCGGAAAAGTCCAGCGGAACCACATGAACAGGAAAATCATTGCCGCCACCTTGATGAAGAACCAGATCCAGCCAGGCAGAAACGGTCCGTTCCAGCCGCCGAGAAATAATGTCGCCGCGATACAGGACGCGCCGACCATAAACGCATATTCAGCCAGGAAAAAATAGGCCCAGCGCATGCCGCTATACTCCGTGAACGGACCGGCCACCAGTTCCGACTCGGCTTCGACCAGGTCAAACGGGGTCCGGTTTGTCTCGGCCACTGCTGCAATCAGGTAAACCACAAAGGCAATCGGTTGGGTCACGATAAACCACAGCCCTTCCTGCGCCTTGACGATATCGCTCATTTTCATCGAACCGGTGATCATCACCACGCCAAGCAGTGAGAACACGAGCGGAATCTCATAGGAAATCATCTGGGCCACGGTCCGCATGCCGCCAAGCATCGCGTACTTGTTGTTGGAAGCCCAACCCGCCATCAGCATCGGCAGGGTCGCCTGCGAACCAACCGCCACAAAAAAGAAGATGCCGATATTGAGGTCGGCAAAAATCACGCCGGCATCGAACGGAATCACCGCATAAGTAGTCATCGCCGCCATGAACAGCAAAATCGGCGCCAACCCCCACATCACCGGCGATACCATCGTCGGCTGGATATCTTCCTTGGTCATCAGTTTGATGATATCGGCGATCGTCTGGAACATGCCAAACGGACCCAACCGGTTCGGCCCAAGCCGCATCTGCATCCAGGCACAGACTTTACGCTCGAGATAAACCAATACCAGCGCCGATAATAAGATAATCGTTAAAATACCAACGACACCGGCGAGTGTGTGAACGAACTCCGCCGCCCACAACGTACCTGTCGCATCCAGAACGGCCTGTTTGAGCGCCCGTCCCAGTCCTACCCAGAGGCTTGCAGACTCTTGCATCAAATTTCCACCTTCCTATGCATCGGCTTCTCCCATGCAGGGATCAAGGACAGCCAGAACCGCAGCCACGTCGGCGATCTTCACTCCCTGGCAGAGTGTATTCACACAACCCAGGTTGTAGAAAGTCGGCCGGCGAATATGCAGCCGGTACGGCTTGGTCGACCCGTCGCTGACAATATGGAATCCCAGTTCGCCGCGCGGCGTCTCGTTCGCGTGATAGACTTCACCGACCGGCGGTTTGATCACTTTGGCTATTTTCGCCATCACCGGACCATCCGGCAGGTTTTCCAGCGCCTGGGCGATGATTTTGGCGCTTTCGCTAATTTCCAGTACCCGCATCAGATAGCGTTCCCAATTGTCGCCGACACTGCCGGTGGGAACCGCAAACTGAAACCGGTTGTAAATACCATACGGTTTTTTGCGCCGCAGATCATAATCAATTCCCGAGGCGCGCAGAACCGGTCCGGTCACACCTTGCGAGACCAGACGACCGGCAGGTACGATCGAAACACCCTTCAACCTGGCCTGGAAAATCTCGTTGCCATTGATCAGGTTGTCGTACTCGGTAAGCATCCCTGGCAAATCGGCCAGAAATTTGCGCAGCAGATCGATGAATTCCGGCGAGATATCGTTCATCACGCCGCCGATCCGCACGTAGGAATAGGTCAGGCGCGAACCGGACGCCAAATTGAACAGATCAAGGATATATTCACGGTCGCGGAACGTATACATCATGCCGCTCATGCCGCCCAAATCGAGCGCCGTGGCGCCGATGAACAGCATATGGCTGGCGATACGGTTCAATTCGGCCATGATGACCCGGATATACTCGGCCCGTTCCGGCACTTCTGCGCCGATCAGCTTTTCTACCGTCTGACAGTAAGCCAGATTGTTGCACATGGAGGAAACATAATCCAGTCGATCCGTATAAGGGATAAACTGGGGATAGGTCCTGACTTCAGCCAGTTTTTCCAGACCACGGTGCAAATAGCCCATCACCGGCGTCGCTTTCACCACCGTCTCGCCGTCCAGTTCGAGCAAAACCCGCAGTACCCCGTGCGTACTGGGGTGTTGCGGTCCCATATTCAATAGATATAATTCCGTACCTGCCGCAGTGATGCCATTATGCTCCAGTTTAATCTGTGCCATGCGCGTTACCTCCCCGCCTGCTGGCCGGATCGCCCG
>JBGSKE010000089.1:0-3708 GCA_041741355.1 Negativicutes bacterium
TTAGACCAAACAATAGGCCCCCCTGGTAAACGATGAAGGACATCAGCCACGCTAACGTTGTAGAATATACGAAACCGAACGCTGGCCATTTCCAGGAATTCGTTTCGCGACGCACCACCGCTAGCACCGCCAGACAAGGCGAATAAATCAGAGTGAACACCATCAGACTAAACGCGACCAGCGGACTGAAGGAGGGATCAGCGCTCAGCGCTTCCTGCAAAGACTTCGAGTCTTCCGATACATCGCCCACACTGTAAATCGTAGCCATCGTACTAACCAATACTTCTTTGGCGGCAACGGCCGAAACGAGACCGACACCCATTTTCCAGTCAAAACCCAGCGGTTTGATTACTGGCTCGATAAAATGCCCCAATTGCCCAGCATAACTGAGAGCCAGTTTTTCTCCGGCCTGTTCCTGATCTACTTGTGCAAGCATCGGCTTTGCAGCATCTTCATCGTATTGTTCAGTTATTTGCGTCTTTGCCGCTTCAAAATCCTTGCTGTATTCAACGTTCGCTGGATAATTAGTGATAAACCAAATCAATATCGAAGCAGCCAAAATCAAAGTGCCGGCTTTTTTCAAATACAGAACGCTGCGTTCCCACATATGAATTGCGATACTCCGCAACGTGGGCAAATGATAAGGCGGCATTTCCATGATAAATGGCTCCGTCGTTCCCGGAAACAACCATTTGCGAAACACCAAGGCCATCAGAATGGCCAGTGAAATTCCCAGGAAGTAAATAGAGAACAACACACTCCCCGCCATACTTTCCGAGAAAAATGCGGCAATCAACACGGTATAAACCGGCAATCGGGCGCTGCAGCTCATCAAAGGAGAAACCAGAATCGTCACCATCCGGTCGCCCTTGTTCTCTAGTGTACGGGCGCCCATAACCGCCGGCACACTGCAACCAAACCCAAGCAGCAACGGGATAAAGGATTTTCCATGCAGCCCAACTGCCCTCATGATACGGTCCATGACAAAGGCGGCTCTCGCCATATAACCGGTATCTTCAAGTAACGCAATACCAAAAAACAACAGCAAGATACTCGGCAAAAAAGTTAGTACGCTGCCCACACCACCGATAATTCCATCGACCAACAACGACCGCAACTCACCTTCGGCCAGATTAGCGGCAACTGTGTCGCCAAACCACTTAACTGCTTCTTCAATCCAGCCCTGCGGGATTTCGCCAACCGTAAACACTACATTGAACAATAGCCACATAATACCAAAAAACAATGGCAAGCCAAACAGCCGATGCGTCAGAACTTGATCGATTCGATCCGATACAGTCTGCTCCTGCCGACCGCGCGAATCAACAAACTCAGCAACGATGTCGGCCACAACCCGATAGCGAGCTTCCGCCATTGCAATTTCCAGTTCCTCTCTCATCACGATGACTGTTTTATTACGGACCTTTGCAACAATCGAAGCGACCGATCTTCCGCCTTCGATATTCAACAGAGCCGCTTGCACTTCCGCATCATTTTCCAGCAGCTTGATCGCTAGCCAGCGCATGGGAAACTTGACGTTGGTCAGTTTCAACAAAGCCGCCGTTACTTCAGCAATAGCCGCTTCAATTTTCGGCCCATAATCAATTGTAAACGGCCGATACGCTTTTTTTTGCGAACTGCCGACCACCGTCCGCAGCAATTCATCTGTCCCTTGATTGCGGTTACCGACCAGTTGCACCACCGGAACACCCAGGCGCTGCCGCAGCACGTCGGTATCGATTTTTATACCGGCTTTTTCCGCCATATCCGTCATATTGAGCGCCAAAATTAAAGGCCGTTCCAATTCCAACAATTGCAACGCCAAATACAAGTTTCGTTCCAGATTGGAAGCATCCAAAATATTTACAATCAAATCCGGTTTTTCATCAATGATTACATTACGGGCAACGACTTCATCCAGAGAATTTGCCGTCAAACTATATGTCCCTGGCAAATCGACCAACAACAAATCCTGACCCTGAAATTTGCGGAATCCCTCGCGCCGTTCTACTGTAACGCCGGCATAGTTGCCAACATGCTGCCTTGCGCCGGTGATGTTGTTAAAGATCGTGGTCTTACCGGAGTTTGGGTTCCCCGCCAGAGCAATCGTCATGCATGCTGTACTCATTATTTTGTTCCCTCCATCGGATTGACCGTGATTGTTGCCGCTTCCATTTTTCGTAACGACAAATTAAAATTTTTGACTTTAATCTCAATGGGATCGCCTAACGGTGCATATTTTTGGACTCGAACAACCGTACCCGCTATCAAACCCATGTCCACAATGCGTCGCTTGATCGGCCCCGATCCTGTCACACTGCTGATTACGCCAACCTCGCCCGGCAATAATGTGTCAAGTGTTTTGCTCATCGTATCGTCTCCCATTTCATTATCATTGATAACAAATTTCATTTATGCTTATGGTATGCCATTTTGCCAAGGCTGTCAATAGAATTTGATAATCTATATCATTTATTTGTAAACCCGTTGCGATATTACCGGGAAGAAAAAATAAAGCCTGCCCGTTATTTCAGGCAAACTTTGCAATTGGGTATATGAGGTAATCTTAGCGTTTTTCAAGCTGTTGTTTGGCATGACTCGGCTAAGTTTCATACGTTGTTACGCTCTTGTGAAGCAAGTCTCCTATTATCCAGTCGCTCTACGTTAAATAAGAATCCTACTCGCGAATCACCAATAAAACTCCGGCGAAAATCAGCGCCGCGCCCAGCCAGAAAGACCAACCGACCTGCTCGCCCAAAAACAGCCAGCCAAGCAGTGTTCCAACTAATGGCTGGAAGAAAAAATACAGGCTGCCGCTACCGGCTTCCACCAGTTGCAACCCTTTATTCCAGAAAAAAAACGCCCCGGCAGTGGAAACGGTTCCCATATACAGCAGGCCGCCCCATACCATTGGCTGCGACAGTACCTGCAAGTGTTCCACTTGCATTTGCGACAACGCCAGTGGCGTCATTGCAATCGTTGCCGTCAAGATTGCATAGGCAGTCACCACAATCAATGAGCTTCCGGGCGGAATTTTTTTGATCAATACCGACATTAATGCCCAGGAGAGCGCCGCTAAAACCAAAATCAGGCCGCCTAAGCGAAAATCCCCCCCGGCATCGCCAATGCCTACGATGCAAAGTACGCCGATGGTCGCCAGCACTAAAGAAATTGCCTTGCGGGCCGTGATCGTTTCGTTCAGAATGATCTTTGCAAAAATGACCATAAATGCGGGAGTGGCCGATGTAATGACCGACCCCATCTGGGCCGAGGATAAATGCGTTCCGGCAAATTGGGCCCAAATCGACAAGAAATAGCCGATCAGGCCGATGAGTCCGATCAGCGGCAGCGATTTGCGCGGCAATCGCCACGATTCGCCGGTCAACAGTCCAAAAATCGCCAAAGCAACCAACGCCAATAAATAGCGCAGCCAAATCAGCTCGATCGCAGGCAATACGTCCAGTACAACTTTGCTTACAACATAGACGCCGCCCCATAAGCTGGCCGCCAAAGTCAGATAAGCCGGGCCCAGATATTTTTTCATGCTTTCCTTCCTTGTGTCGCAGCAATCGAGTAGATGGGGGTGATTAGCCCCCGACCTCTCACACCACCGGACATGCGGGTCCGCATCCGGCGGTTCCCATAGATTGACGCAGTTTCTCATAGTGTGCAAGCAAACTCAACAGCCCTTGACGTTCCCAATAGGTG
>JBGSKE010000090.1:0-2989 GCA_041741355.1 Negativicutes bacterium
TCACGGGAAAACTGGGATTGGCTCACGTTGCTTCCGCCCAGGGATTGATCGCTGCCGAAACCATTGCTGGACAATCTACGCAGGCTTTGAATTACGATAACATCCCCCGTTGTACCTTCAGCGCAATAGAAGTCGCTTCTGCCGGCCTCTCACAGGTCGCGGCCGAAAAAAACTTCCCCGCGATACTCGTGCAAAAAAGCCCTTTTGCACCAAACGGAAAAGCACTTGCCATCAATGAAAATATAGGCTTTGTCAAAATCATAGCAGACGCCAGCAGTAGAAAATTATTAGGAATTCACATGATTGGGCCTCATGTCACCGAACTGATATCAGGTCCTGCGGCATTCCTTTCATTGGGACTGACGATCGATCAACTTCGCCACCTCATATATCCCCATCCGACTTTAAGCGAAGCATTCCTTGAAGGTATCCATGCAATTTCGGGCCATGGCGTCCATCTTTAAGCCATTTTAACATTAAAGGAGCTGATCCTGTGAGTTACACTATATACAGCCTTCCCGGTTGCACCCGCTGCAAAATTCTCAAGCAATGCATGGGGGAACAAGGTCTAGCTTATACTGAAAAAGATACACAGGCAGAAGGAAAAGAAGAATTCCAAAAATTCTATGGCCAGAACCGCAAATCCATCTTTCGCGGATCAGTAGGGATTGAATTCCCCATCCTTGCAAGCCCCGAAGGGATCTGGCAAGGCTTGCCCACCACTCTGGCCCAGATATTGTTCGGCAAAAAACTCAACTGTTTTGTCAGTCTGGGAACCCTTCACAAAGAATGGGTAGATGGTTTGCACATATCTGGCGGTAATCCGGCATATGCCGACGAATTCTTGCAATTGCTACACTATATTAAGGGCAACAACATGCAGTTGCAAATAGATACCGATGGCCGCCATCCCGAAATTTTGCATCGGGTTTTTGAAGATAATCTTGCTTCCGTTCTCATATTTAACATCCAAGATGCCACCTCGCCCGATATCCGAAAAAGTCTCGAGCTTGTTGTAAAATTCCCGGTCTACAAGATTCACACCATCGTCTCACCTGCAATCACACCCGCTGAAGTCAGTGAAATCGCCCGCATGATAGGAGAAATCACCGGCAACATAAAAACTCCCTACTTTTTATTTGCAGATGCCAAAGACGAAACACCCAACTTGTTAAGCCACCGTTCAGCAGCGCGCAGACACCTTGTGCTAGCCGATATTGCGACTGATTCAGGAACTGTGTGAACACACAGTTCCTGAATCGCACCATAAATTTTAGCAAAGCTCCTCGGTCTTAATCCGAGGAGCTTTTTCCTGCATCTTTGCAACAAATATTCTCTGTCTCTATTTTATCAGTCCAATCAACTTCCAGTACGGGTAGGCTACAACAAGCATCACCACGCCGCTGACAGCCATTCTGATTGCGACAACTTTAACCAATGCTTTCATGGAAATGTAGCCGTAGGAATACACAAATAACAAACCGGCGAATTCATAAGGCAATATATACTGATCCAACCCAAATAGATAAGAATACACTATTGGCAATGGATTAAAGCCTGCTTTTATGCATACTTCAGCAATAGGAGCGGTGAAACTCGCCATTGCGGCTAGAGGTGTTAGCAAAAAATTAATCGCGACGCCAAAAAGCCAGGCAGCCAGCATTGTATACATTGCGCTGCTGCCTGCCAAATAGGGAAACAATACATTCGCCAGCCACTTTCCCGATCCTGATGCTGTTGCCACAATACCAATCGACATGCAGCCAGCCACAAAGAATATCATTTTGTAGTTTAGTTTTCCCAGTTGAGTATCGTCCATCAGATTAACGCCAGGCAGGAAACAGACGCCCCCCAAAATAACGAAAATCCATCCCGGATCAATTTTATGGATGGAATCTGTCAGCAATGCAATAATTGTGACAGCCAACACCACGCCGACTTTTTTCTCCGGCAATGTCAGCGGACCCATTTCTTTGTATTTTTGCACGATTACTGCCTTGGCTTCCAACTCTGTTTCAGGTTTTAAAGCCCAGATAACAATAATCAGTCCGACCAAAGTCAAAGATAAAGCGATAAACAAATTATGATAAGCATACTCCGTCCAGGAAACAGGGGACGAGGTTATTTTGCTCACGATATTCACCATCATAGGTATGCCGCCATCACCGGTGAAAAAACCGATCCTTGTTGTAGCAACCCCTAAAAAGGCGGCGAGCATTACAGCAGAGGCGCCACGTGATTGCGGTTCCATTTTGAATACCTGGCAAATCCCCATTGCAATAGGAACAATGATCGCCAACTTCCCCATAATACTTGGAACAAATGGATTGATAGCAATACCGGTTATAGTTAAACCAATAAGAGCGCCATTAAAAGTTCCCCCGCTTTTAATGATGGTCAAATAGGCGATGCGCTTGGCAATGCCTGAGGTCATCAAAACGTTGGCGATCAGCATGCCCCCCACCGTAATCCATACTACGCTCGTTGTCCAAGGCGCCAATGCCGCCTGCGGTTTTGCAACATTCGTCACAATGTAGAATATTGGCAGCAATATAGCTATAAGCGCACTGGGCAAAATATCAGTCGCCATAGCGGTAACAGCCCACACGGTCACGGCCAAAAACCGCTTAACCGAAACCGTCATCCCGGCATATTCCGGCAGCAGCAAAATCACCAAAGGCAACAGCAGTGACAGTGCCCAAAACAACACATTTCGCTTTTTTTCTTCCTGTTTCATTGGTTGAGGACTTGGACCGACTGGGCTGGTTCCTTTTACGTTAGTCATAGCAGTCCCTCCCAAAAACTATTTTAAGCTCCCAAATTCACTAAACAGGCTTATTCCTCCACTAATCGAGTAGATGGGGGTGATTAGCCCCCGACCTCTCACACCACCGGACATGCGGGTCCGCATCCGGCGGTTCCCATAGATTGACGCAGTTTCTCATAGTGTGCAAGCAAACTCAACAGCCCTTGACGTTCCCAATAGGTG
>JBGSKE010000091.1:0-13291 GCA_041741355.1 Negativicutes bacterium
CTGCTTGCCTTGCTGCACCAGATCGTGGCACATGTCGCATTTATACATCACACCGCCGCCACCCAGTTTCGGCGCTAACTTTAAATATAACCCGACGCCGGCCTGACGCATAGGAACCCCCCAGGGACAGACATCTCGGCATTTTGCCCCGCCGAAACAGCCGTCAGTATCGATCACCACCGAACCATCGCCATTTTTTGCAATAACGCCAAACGGGCAAAGATAGGCGCAGGTCGGTTCGTCGCAGTGCATGCAGCGCCGCGGCGCATAGACCGTCTTGCCGTCGACCGTCACTTTTTGCACATACAGCCAGTTATAAGGTGTCAAGCGATCGCGCAGTCCTTTCTTGTCCGACCAGTCTTCAAACCCTTTGCGCGGCCAATAGTCCATGATTGGCTTGACCGGTTCGGGGAAACGAGATTGGTTTTTCGTCTGACAATCTGCCACGCATAGCGGGGTCTTGTATTTGGCGCAGCCATCGCAGCGCGTCAAATCGATGACCGTTGCCATTGGCTGACCGGCTGTCTTATTAGCTGAAGCCGATCCCTTCGCCATGACAACGGCGCCGGCTGCACCGGCCGCCACCGTGCGGCGGAAAAATGACCGTCGGGAAATTTTGTCCACTGATCTCGCCTCCTCCGTCTTTCGCCAGACTACTGCCGGATAATACGCGTCAACATGTTGAGCAACTGAACCCCAGAGCCTGTTTGGGGCATTTCGACACACACACGCCGCACTTGATGCAGTCAGGTTCAGCAAACGATTCCCCATGTTTATTCGGCGCCAACTCCATCGGACAGACTTTGGCGCACAAACCACAACTTACACAGGAGGTTTCGACATGGAGCGGCTTTTTCCCTTTCGCCAGCAACGATGCCAACGTTCCCATCGGGCAAAAACTGCACCAGGTTCGCGGACTATACTTCAGCGCCAGAAAAATACCGATCAGCGTCGTAATAAAAATCACCCGCAAAAACACTCGACCAATCGCATCTATACTAGGCCAGGCATTTAGCATCTGCCAGCCGAACAGGGCAAAAATCAAAGCCAGTACACCATAGCGAAAACTTTTGTCACGAGCCCAGCTTGGAACTTTGCGCGATGAATTGATGGAAGAAAACACGGAATCCCACAGACTGCCACGGGGGCAATAATTACCGCACCAAGATCGTCCCTGCCAGGCCGCCAGCACAACCGGCGCCGCCATACACGCGATCGCCAGAATCCCCAGGCTGGGATAAAAAAAGAAACCGATCAACAAATATGTCAGCAACACAAAGTATGCGTATTTTCTCCAGATAATAACCGCCTCCATTTTAACCCCCCCTACCCGGGGAGGGATAAGATGATTATATGACATCACTCCCGATTTGTCTACAATCCGTATCAAAAATATCCCCCTGCCGTTGCTGCTTCTTTCCCTTGAAAAACAGTGGCGTCGACTATAGTCGACGCCACTTATGAGCAATTACTTTATTCTACTGTTACGCTTTTTGCCAGGTTACGCGGTTTGTCGACATCACAGCCGCGCGTCACTGCTGCATAGTAGGCCAGCAGTTGCAGTGGAATCACGGCGAGAATTGGCGCCAGATACTTGTCAGTGGCCGGAATGAAGATGGTATGATCGACATACTTTTCGATCTGGTCGTCGCCCTCCATCGCCAGGCCGATTACCACGGCATCCCGCGCTTTCACTTCCTTGATGTTGCTGAGCGTCTTTTCGTAAACATCCCGTTGAGTAGCCAGCGCAATGACCGGTACGCCTTCGATGATCAGCGCCAGCGTACCGTGCTTGAGCTCGCCAGCCGCATACGCTTCGGCATGGATATAGGAAATCTCTTTCAGTTTCAACGCACCTTCCATGGCGACCGCATAATCAATCGAGCGGCCGATGAAAAACACGTCATCATTGAATCCATACTGTTCGGCGAAAGTCTTGACCGCCTGCCCGTTGGACAGGAATGCCTGGGCTTTTTGCGGCAACTCGCGCAGTTCGTGCACAATCGACTGGAGCCGGTCGGCTCGCAGACTTTCCCGCAGTTCAGCCAGATACAGCGCCAGCATCAACATAACCAACAGTTGGGTCGTGTAGGCTTTGGTCGACGCCACGGCAATTTCCGGGCCCGCCCAGGTATAAATCACCTGATCAGCTTCGCGGGAGATCGAGGATCCGACGACATTGGTCACCGCCAGAGTCCGGGCGCCCAGCCGCTTTGCTTCCTTCATCGCCGCCAGTGAGTCGCTGGTTTCACCTGACTGGCTGATCACAATGACCAGTGTGCTGGAGTCCACCAACGGATTGCGATAACGGAACTCCGATGCGATGTCCACTTCAACCGGGATCCGCGCCAGTTGCTCAATATAGTACTTGGCGACCAATCCGGCATGATAGGCCGTACCGCAGGCCGTGATCATGATTTTTTTGACTGCGGCGACATCTTCGCGAGTCCATTTGAGTTCGTCGAAGGTAATCCGGTTATTGTCTTTGGCCACCCGGGCCGTCATCGTATCGCGGAACGCTTTGGGCTGTTCAATGATCTCCTTGATCATAAAGTGATCGTGACCGCCTTTTTCAGCAGCTTCGGCATCCCAATGGACTTCGAATACTTTTTTGGAAACCGGCACACCCATTCGATTGGTTACCCAGACCGAATCTTTGGTCACGACGGCCATTTCGCCGTCGCTGAGAATAAACGTGCGTCGGGTCCGGTTGATAATGGCCGGAATGTCGGAAGCAATAAAGTTTTCGCCTTCACCCAGACCAATGACCAACGGATTGTCCTGTTTGGTGCAGACAATCTTATCCGGATCAAACCGCGACATAAATACCAATGAGTAGGAACCCTGAATCTCGGCCAACACTCTCGTTACTGCCGCGACAAAATCACCCTGATAATGCTCCTCGACCAAATGGGCAACCACTTCAGTATCAGTTTCCGACAGGAACACATGACCTTTGGCCAGCAACCGTTCTTTGATATGCAGGTAGTTTTCGATAATCCCGTTGTGAACGACAACAAAGTCGCCATGACAATCGGTATGCGGATGGGAATTGGTGTCTGACGGACGTCCATGAGTTGCCCAGCGGGTATGGCCGATGCCAATGTGCCCCTGTGGCCAGTGTCCCTCGATTTTTTTCTCCAAGCTGCTCAGTCTGCCGACGCACTTGTCGACGATAATCTCTTTGCCGTTGTATACGGCGATCCCGGCCGAATCATAACCACGATACTCCAGTTTGCGCATCCCTTCCAGTAAAAAGGGCGCAGCCTGCTTAGGACCTATATAGCCCACAATACCACACATCTATGTTATTCCTCCAATATATTCAATACAAATTGGCTAATCTCTGCTGCAACTGTTTTGTCCCACCGGTCACCCTGTGGTTTTGTCCGTTGCTGCGACCGCAGAAAGCCGAGAGGCATCCGCTGAAAATTCGACACTCCTCTTCCTCGTCCACTTGCTGTAAAGCAAGTGCCAGCGCTATATGAGTCCGGTCATCCCTACCCGGTTCACGTTTCACCCCCGATTATGGTCGATTAAGATAAGCCGAAACATATTTGCATCCATTGTATCTGATACAACCAGTTGGGTCAATTCAGCTCGTCGCGGATAGCCTGCGCCACCTGTTCGGCTAGCTGCTCCAGCTCAGCCAAATCCGGGCCCTCAGCCATCACTCTGATGAGCGGTTCGGTACCGGACGCCCGAACTAAAATCCGTCCCAGTTCGCCCAGTTGCTGTTCAGCTTTCAGGGTAGCTGCGGTGATTTTCGCGTTTTGTTCCCATCCCGCCTTGCTGCGAACCCGCACATTAACCAGCACCTGCGGAAAGCGAGTCATCAGTTCGCCCAGACGGGACAGCGGCATTTCGCTGCGTTTCAGGGCTGTCAATAATTGCAGCGCCGTCATCAGTCCGTCGCCGGTTGTGCTGTATTCGCCAAAAATGATATGTCCCGACTGCTCGCCGCCCAGCGACAAGCCGTTTTTTTGCATCGCTTCCAACACGTAGCGATCACCGACAGACGTGACCATGACGCTGCCGCCGGCTTTTTTGATCGCCTGATGCAAGCCGATGTTGCTCATGACGGTCGTCGCCAGTGTTGCCTGCTTAAGTGCCTTGCGCTGCAATAGTTCATTGGCCAGGATCACCATGATCTGGTCTCCGTCAACCAATTGGCCTTTTTCATCCACCGCCAGACAACGGTCCGCATCGCCGTCAAAAGCCAGGCCGATATCCGCCCGTTCAGCGAGCACTGCCGCCTGCAAGCCTTCCATATGAGTCGAACCGCATTGGGCATTGATGTTAAATCCATCGGGGTCCGCATTCAGCACACACAATTCCAGGCCCAAACGGGGCAGCACGGATTGCGCCGCCGCATAAGCGGCGCCATTGGCACAGTCAATGACAACTTTCAGTCCTTGCAGCTCCGCCTTGACTGTATTGCAGAGAAAGTCCTCATACTCCTTAATCCGTTCCGGCTGTGCGCTAATACTGCCTACAGCTTTGCCGGTCGGGCGCGGCAATGTTTCCATCCCTCTGGCAACCAGCTCTTCCAGTTCATCTTCCACTGCATCCGGCAGTTTATAGCCATTGCCGCTGAAAAATTTGATCCCGTTATCGGCGAATGGGTTGTGTGAGGCCGAGATCACCACGCCTGCCGCTGCGCTGGAGGTGCTGGTCAACCAGGCAACTCCAGGGGTTGGGATAACACCGAGCAGGACTGCGTGGCCGCCCGCCGAACAAATTCCTGCGGATAAAGCCGCTTCCAGCATCTGTCCGGATACTCGCGTATCTCGACCAATCATGAAGCAAGGATTGGCATGCTCCCGACCAAAATAATAGGCAGCCGCCCAGCCCAACCGAAATGCCAGTTCCGGCGTAAGTTCCGTATTCGCTATGCCGCGGACTCCGTCCGTGCCAAACAATCTTGCCATGTTCGTTTCCCCCTGTTATTGTTGTTTCTGCTATTCCGGTTTATATTGCCGCACAACCGCGTGAGCTGCATGCATTCCATCGATCGCCGCACTCATGATGCCCCCGGCGTAACCAGCGCCTTCGCCCATTGGATATAAACCAGCTACATTCAATGAGATTCTGTCTTCGCCGCGCAAAATCCGCAGTGGCGCCGATGTCCGCGTCTCTACCCCCGTCAGCACCGCCCCCGGATGGTCGAAGCCGCGAATCTTGCGGCCAAAGTCCGGTAATGCTCGTTTGAGCGATGCAGCAACGAATTCTGGCAGACACTCATCGAGGCTGACATTTTTCACGCCAGGGCCATAACTGGGTTGCACTAGGTTTGCCGCACTGCTAGCCTGCCCATGCAAAAAACCACCTACCGTCTGCACCGGGGCAAAATAGGATCGTCCGGCAAGTTCAAATGCTTTTCGTTCGTAACAGCGTTGAAACTCGACTCCATCCAGCACCCCTGAGCCAAAATCGTCCGGTGTCACATTTACAGCCAATGCGCTATTTGCCAATCCGGATGCCCGATTGTAGTGGCTCATGCCATTCACCACAACGCCGCCGGCTTCCGACGCCGCGCCAATCACCACACCGCCGGGACACATGCAGAAAGAGTAGGCGGTACGGCCAGCCGCCCGGTCATGATATACCAACGAGTAGTCTGCCGCACCGAGCGCCGGATGCCCGGCCGCCAATCAGTACTGCGACCGGTCGATCATTTCCTGGGGATGCTCGATCCGTACGCCGATGGAGAACGGTTTTGCTTCCATGGCAACGCCGCAGCGCAGCAATTGCCGATATGTGTCACGGGCGCTATGGCCGATTCCCAACAAGGCGACCGAACAGTCAATCTTATGCTCACCATTAATAACCAGACCGGCCAAAGCGCCCGCCGCAATCCGAAAATCAGTTACCTGCTGGCCAAATCGCACTTCGCCACCCAGGCTGACAATCTGCTGGCGAATCATTTTTACTACCTGGCGCAGTCGGTCTGTCCCCACATGCGGTTTATACCAATATTTTATTTCCGGCGGCGCCCCCGCCGCTACCAGCGCATCCAGCACCTGGTTCATCATCGGGTCATGGACACGGGTTGTCAGTTTCCCATCGGAAAAAGTACCGGCGCCGCCCTCACCAAACTGAACATTGGCCGCCTCGTCCAAAATCCCCCGGTCCCAAAACTTTTGCACCGCCAGTTGCCGTGTATCAACATCTGGGCCTCGTTCCAGCACCAATGGTTTATAGCCATGACGAGCCAGCGTCAGTGCTGCAAACATGCCGGCAGGACCGAAGCCGACCACCACCGGACGATTTGCCAGCGGCCTAACGCCCTGAACAAGCTCGATTTCCACGTTATGTGCGACAACTGAAACATTTTTGTCAGCCTGCCAGCGGTCGGCCCATTTGTCTGTTCCACCAGGAATTTCGGTTTCGACTGTATAGACAAAGGCAATATTTCCTTCGCGCCGGGCATCCAGCGCTTTTCGCACAATCCGCAGGTTTTGCTGTTGCTGGCGGCCAATTTTCAGGCGCACAGAAACCAGGGTTTCCAACGCCTCCCGTTCATCGATGGAAACCCGCAAATTATTGATTCGAACGATCATTGGCTTTCTGTCGCTCATCTCAGGGCCCCTGTCCAACGGTAATCCGAACCATAACTGTTTTCTTCAGCACCGTCAATCCCGGCTGCAGTTGCAACGGGACTTCCCTGGTGACATCTTTTGTGATCCCTTCCAGTGAGATCGGGGCCGTTGACACTGCGCTGATTGAGTCCACAATGTCTTTTGGTCCTTTAATTTCAATCTTCGCCGGTTCCGTAAAAACTCGGCGCAATAAAGTTCCTGTCGGCAAATTGCCGGACAGTACCGTCTTCACTTCGACCTGCCGGCTAACCGACCCTGGCTCCAAATTTCCCGCAACATTGACCTGGCTAGGTTCAACTTTCAAATTTTTAATTTCATTCCCCTCGGCATTTAACAACACCAATATGGCTACTTGCGAAAACGTCGGCGTGCGACCACGAATCTCCACCGGCGCCACCACTTTATCCACGGTGTCCAGCTGACTTTGCGGTCCGGTAATCATTACCGCAACCGGGTTGATTTCGATTTGGCCCAGCACCATTTCGCCGACCATCGGTCCGGACAGCCGCGCCTCAATCTTAAATCGGCGCGATCGAACGGCGTCCAGTTTAATCGCGGCTTTATCCGGGATAACTTCCATCACTTCATAACCGCTCGGCACCGCCACTGAAATGGGCAGGTTATATTGCCCGGAAGCCAGCCCCTTGACATCGACAGTCGCCTTGAAATCTTTGCCGGAAGCTCCGGCAATGGCATTGCGCAACCCTCTGACTTTGACCCTTACAGTTGCCGGCGCTTCGACAACCAGCATATCTTCCGTCAAATTGCGGCTACTGAGTGCGACCTGAAACGTCCCTTCCAATGGCGGGTTTTGTTCATTCATAACAAACACCCAGATAACCAGGGCGACCAGTACCGCCAATAATTGGGGGACTAGGTTGCGTCCCAGAAAATAGTTCATTACCGGCCATTCCTCCGATTGATGTAATCTGACAATCCTTGTGTTTTCGAGACAAACAGTTCTTCCAGTCGCGACTGCAAGGAAGCAAAATCAAAGCCTCGCTCCAGTCTGCCGCCTAGCGCGAGCGAAATCAGGCCTGTCTCCTCGCTGACCACGACCACGATTGCGTCCGATTGTTCACTCAGTCCAATTGCCGCCCGGTGGCGGGTCCCCAACGCCTTGTCCAGGCCCGAGCGTTCGGTCAACGGCAATAAACATCCTGCCGCCACCACCCGGTTCCCCCTGATAATCAAGGCGCCATCATGCAGCGGGGTATTGGGCACAAAACAGTTAAGCAATAATTCGCTGGAAACAACGCCATCAATCCTGATACCGCTTTCCACATAGTCATTCAGTCCGGTTTCGCGTTCTACAACGATCAATGCGCCAGTCTTGGTCTTAGCCAGCAGGATGGCCGACTTCGCCAAATCTTGGAACAACAACTGCATTTCCTCTTCATTGAGCCGCTTCGATTTGCTGAACAAGCGACCACGCCCGATATGCTCAAGTGCGCGACGCAATTCCGGTTGAAACACGACCGGCAAGGCCACCGCGACCACGGTCAAGGTCTTGCCAAGCAACCAGTACAACGCATTCAAATGCAACCAATTGCTGAGCAACGCGGCAACCAAAATCACCAATAGCCCTTTCAACAGCGTCACTGCCCGGGTATCTTTGATCATTCCGTACAACTTATACAGAACAAAAGCGACGATCAGAACATCGAGCAGGTCGATCAAGCCAAACGGCGGTATGATATTACGAAACTGCTGCTCCATGCGATGTCCTCCTCGACAAGTTTCTCTGGTCGACCGGTGTTAACAAGCTATTTATATTTTATTCGCTTCAACAGCATAATAATCCTTTTTGATTGCAGTTACAACGAAAAGCCTCCCGCGACTGCGGGAGGCTTGAAACCCTCTTATTATCAGAGTTTCGTAACCGTATTTACCCAGCCACGGCTGTCCGGCATGGTTCCATATTGCATCCCGGTCACTGCATCAAACAGTTTTTGCGAGGTCGGTCCGGTCTGGTTATTATTGATCACCAGTTTCTGCCCTTTCCAGGACAATTCGCCAACAGGTGAAATCACGGCCGCCGTACCGGAACCAAAAGCTTCTTGCAATGTACCGTTCGCATGGGCAGCAAAGATTTCGTCAATCGAAATCTGGCGTTCCGAGACTTTCATACCCCATTCTTTAGCCAATTCCAGTACGGTACGGCGGGTGATGCCGCCCAGAATACTGCCGTTGAGAGCAGGAGTAATCAGTTCGTCATTGATTTTGAAGAAAATATTCATTGTGCCGACTTCTTCAACATATTTGCGTTCAACGCCATCCAGCCAAAGAACCTGAGCATAGCCGCCCTTTTTAGCTTCCACTTGGGCACGCAAGCTGGCCGCGTAGTTACCCGGCGTCTTGGCTTCACCGATGCCGCCTGGCACCGCACGGACGTATTTATCTTCCACCCGGATACCGACCGAATTGAAGCCTTGCGCATAATAAGTGCCGGAAGGAGACAGAATAATAAACAAGCGATAGGTATCTGAGCATTTCACGCCAACAAAAGGATCGGTAGCAATGATAAAGGGCCGGATGTAAATCGAAGTGCCCAGTTTCCCCGGCAACCAGCGCTTATCAATTTCAAGCAATTTATACAAGCCAGCCTGAACCATATCCACATCCGTGTTGGGAATGCAGAGAATATCGGCCGAACGGTTGAACCGTTGCAAATAATCCCGCGTACGGAAAACAACCAACCGATTATCACAAGTCTTGAACGCCTTCATTCCCTCGAAAATCGCTTGCCCATAATGCAACACCATCGCCGACGGAAATAACGAGAATTCTTCGTACGGGACAATTCTTGGCGAATGCCATCCTTTGCCGGTCTGGTAGTCCATCACGAACATGTGGTCCGTAAAGTACGTGCCAAACCCGAGTTTTTCCTCGTCGGGCATGACGCCCGGCTTATTGGTCATTTGTACACTGATCTCTGACATACCCTTCCCCCCTATTTTCTGATTGACCTTTATACTTACCGGCGAAAACCGCCTCAATCCAACAATACCGCTTGTAGAAACTCTATCACTCTGCTACAAAATTGTCAATCCGCGCTGCATAATGTATTCTTTTTCTTTGCAAGTGTAATAGGTCAGCCTGATTCTGGGTCGTAAAAAAACCCGAACACGGTTGCGTTGCAACAAGGTTCGGGCTTTGCGCTTAATGGTTTCTTGAGTGGATCAGTCAGATATTCCCCTGGATATACTTCGCGATCACCGTCTGCTGCTCATTCAGCGTCTGACGGCAGTTCGCCAGCGCCAGGCCTACTTGCGAGAAAGATGTCCCGCCTTCCGAATTGCGAGCTTCAATACAAGTTTCGATTTTCAATGCCGCCAGAATATCCGCTTCAAACAATGGACACAATACCAGCAGTTCTGCTAGCGGCAATTCTGCTAGATTGCGTTTGGTTTCAATCGCCAACCGCACCGCCCGGCCCACAACCGAATGCGCCTCGCGGAAAGGCAATCCTTTGCGGACCAGATAATCAGCCATATCGGTAGCGTTGGAGAAATCGTCGTCGAGCACCTGTCGCATCCGCGCGGAGTTTAGCTTCATCCCTTTTAGCATTGCTGCATAGACGGAAAGACTGAACTTCAGGGTATCGATCGTATCGAACAGCCCTTCTTTGTCTTCCTGCATATCTTTGTTATAGGTCATCGGCAATCCCTTGAGAGTTGTCAGCATCGCCATCAGATGACCAACGACCCGACCGGTTTTGCCGCGGACCAGTTCACACACATCCGGGTTTTTCTTTTGCGGCATGATGCTTGAACCGGTGCAATGTGCGTCGTCCAGTTCAATAAAAGTAAACTCGGTCGACGACCAGAGAATCAGTTCTTCGCTTAACCGGGACAAATGAACCATCAAAATCGAGGCAAACGACAAAAATTCCACGATATAGTCCCTGTCGCTTACCGCGTCCATGCTGTTCTCATAGATTTTGGCAAACTTCAGTTCTGCGGCAACCATTCGCCGATCGATCGGAAAGGTTGTGCCTGCCAAAGCCCCGGCCCCGAGCGGCATAATGTCGCTACGTTCCCAGACTCCGGCCAGTCGGTCAAAGTCCCGTGCCAGCATCTGAAAATAGGCCAGCAGGTGATGGGAAAACAATACCGGCTGCGCCCGCTGCAAATGAGTATAGCCCGGCAGGATAACCTCCTGGTTGGCTTCCGCCACTTCGACGATCGACTGCTCCATTTCATGAATCAACCGGGCGATCGAGAGAATGGCCGTCTTCATGTACATGTGGGTATCGAGCGCCACCTGATCGTTGCGGCTGCGGGCTGTATGCAGCTTGCCGCCGACCGGTCCGATTCGTTCGGTCAACCGCTTTTCAATATTCATATGGATATCTTCCAGCGCAACTTCAAACGAGAAATTACCTGCTTCGATATCCGTCAGGATCGATTGCAGACCGGCAAGGATTTGTTCGGTTTCCGCTAAGGTAATGATGCCGCACTGTCCCAGCATCCGGGCGTGCGCCATACTGCCGAAAACATCCTGCCGATACATGCGTTGATCAAACGAAATGGAGGAGGTAAACTCCTCCACACTCGCGTCGGTGTCCCGGGTAAACCGGCCACCCCACAACTTTGTCACTTCTTTTTCGCCTCTCTCTGCATCATCAGCGCTCTGATTTTCAGCGGCAGACCAAACAGATTGATAAAGCCTTCAGCGTCTTGTTGATTATAGACTTCATCGCGGCCAAAGGTGACGAACCCTTCATTGTACAGGGAATATGGCGATTTCGCACCGGCGCTCATGATATTGCCTTTGTACAGTTTCATCCGCACCGTGCCGGTTACAGTCTTCTGGGTTTCATTGACAAACGCATCCAGCGCTTCCCGCAGCGGGGCGAACCACATGCCGTCATAAACCAGTTCGGCATAACGGACTGCCATCTGTTCTTTGTAGTGGAGCGTCGCCCGATCCAGCGTCAACGCTTCCAGTTCCCGATGCGCATAATAAAGAATCGATCCACCGGGCGTTTCGTACACGCCGCGGGACTTCATCCCGACCAGGCGGTTTTCGACCAGATCAGCCACGCCAACTCCGTGTGCAGCGCCAATTTCATTCAATTTGCTTACCAACGCAATCGGCTTCATTTTTTTGCCGTTGACGGAAACCGGTACGCCCTGCTCGAAGCCGACCTCAACATATTCCGCCTGATCCGGCGCCGCTTCCGGCGATACCGAAATCATGCACAGATCGGACTTGGGCTCATTCCAGGGATCTTCCAGGTCGGCGCCTTCGTGACTGAGATGCCAGAGGTTCGCATCCATGCTGTAGGGACGGGCCTTGGTCACCGGAATGGGAATGCCGCGTTGTTCCGCATAATCGATAGCGTCTTCACGCGAGCGGATGTCCCAGAGCCGCCAGGGGGCAATAATTTTCAGATGCGGCGCCAGCGCCTTAATTGTCAATTCGAACCGGACTTGGTCGTTGCCTTTGCCGGTCGCGCCATGGGAAATCGCTTCCGCGCCTTCTTTTTCAGCAATCCGGGCCAGTGCCTGGGCAATAATCGGCCGGGCCATCGAGGTTCCCAACAGGTATTTGCCTTCGTAGACAGCGCCGGCTTTTAATGTAGGCCAGATGTATTCGGTGATAAATTCTTCACGCAGGTCTTCCACATAGACCTTGCTGGCGCCGGTTTTGAGCGCCTTGTTCTTGACGAATTCAAAATCATCGCCCTGCCCCACATCGGCGCACATCGCAATGACTTCATAGCCATAGTTTTCGATCAACCAGGGAATGATAACCGACGTGTCCAGACCACCGGAGTAGGCCAGAATTACTTTCTTGGCCCCTTTTTTCTGCGTTTTGCTCATGTGAGTCCCCTCCAAACAAATATTACGAATCTATTATAGTACGAATTGCGCCGCTTGCCAAAAGCCAGTCACGGATCATTTGAAAATTATCCTACATTACCAACGCCATAATCGCTTTTTGCACATGCAGGCGATTTTCCGCCTCTTCGAATATCTCATCCGCATGCGCTTCAAACAGCTCGTCACTGATCTCTTCGCCGCGGTGCGCTGGCAGACAATGCAGCACCATTGCCTTGGGCTTGGCAATCGCCATCATCGCACTGTTCAGGCTATAGCCGCCAAACGCCTTGAGTCGGGCCCGATGCTCCGCCTCGTGCCCCATGCTCGACCACACGTCGGTCACCAACACATCGGCGCCGGTCGCCGCTTCACGCGGGTCGTTCACGACGGTTATACTGCCGCCGGTTTCCTGCGCTGCCTGTTGGGCCCGAGTTACAATATCGGCCTTGGGTTCATAGCCGGGCGGTGTGGCAATCACGATATGCATGCCGGTACGGGCGCCACCTTCCATTAAGGAATTCGCCATGTTGAAGCCATCGCCTAGGAATGCCAATTTTAGCCCTTTCAGCCCGCCCAATTTCTCACGGACCGTAAATAAATCGGCCAGCACCTGGCAAGGATGGTGCGAGTCCGTGAGCCCATTAATCACTGGAACCGTAGACCATGTAGCCAGCTCTTCAACGTCCTTTTGCGCATAGTTTCTGATCATGATTCCGTCCAGATAGCGGGACAAAACGCGTCCTGTATCCTTGATCGGTTCGCCGCGTCCCATCTGCAGATCATTGGCGGACAGAAACAGGGCCATTCCCCCGAGTTGGTACATTCCCACCTCAAAAGAGACCCGGGTACGCGTCGATG
>JBGSKE010000092.1:0-4106 GCA_041741355.1 Negativicutes bacterium
TATTAAACGAATATGTCCGTGCGCGCAACACCAATATCATTGTCCGCGGGCTCAGGGCGCTTACGGATTTTGAATATGAGTTTCAACGGGCTTTGTTGATCAAACATGTGGACCCTAACATCGAAACGGTGTTCATGATGACCAGCAGTGAGTATTCTTTTGTCAGCTCTTCAGCGACAAAAGAACTGGCCAAATTCGGCGGTTCAATTCGCGGCCTGGTTCCGGCCAATGTGGAAGAGCAGATTGTTCGTCGGTTGAATGACCGGGCGTAAGAAAGGATGTGGCGTTCATGAAAGTTGAAGAGATTTTGGAAGAGATGGAAAATATCCTGTTGGAATCGGGGCGGGTTCCATTTACGAACAAGCGCCTGGTGGAAGAAGATGACATGGCCCGCCTGATTGATGAGTTGCGTGATGCGATGCCTTCCCAACTGGTTGAGGCCGGGCGCATTGTGAGTGATCGACAGCGCATTTTAGAAGAGGCGCAGCAAAAGTCCGATGAAATTATTCAGCAAGCTAAAGCATACCACAGCAAGCTGACGGATGAAAACCTGATTACTCGGCAGGCGCAAGAACAGGCCAATGAAATTGTGACCAATGCGCGCAAGGAATCGGAGCAGACGCTGCGCGAAGCCGAAGAGAAAGCCGCCGATATGTTGGCGATTGCGCAGAAAAATGCGCAGGAATTGGCGATGGATGCCATGGTGTATGCGGATCAGGTGTTTAATCTGGTGGAGACTAACTTGTCCCAGTCGTTGGATACCGTACGCAGAGGGCATGATGAACTGAAACAGCAGTTTCGCAAATAGCAGATTGTAAGCTGACTTATTGGTTTGGCAACAAGATGGCGGATTGACGAAAGTCAAGACCGCCTTTCCTTTGCGCTGGGGTGGGCAGACAGAGGCTGAACAAATCGGTGGCCGTTATGTCGCAAGCGAGCATCGACTGCAGTGGTGAAAAGTTTTTTGCCTGGTAACTGTGGGAATTTAACGCGGTCGTGGTTTTGGTAATGATCGAAATTGCGCCGCGTCGGGATATTTCCCGCAGAGCGATGCGGCCCTGACTGTTCAAGGCCAAGACTCGTGCGTACAGCGGTCCTGCCGCATCAAAACCCTGGATTTGACGGCTTTGGGTTTCCAGCAACAGATGTACTAATAACCGTTGTAAACGAGAGTAGGGGTAACGTTTCGTTTTTAGCAGTTCCAGCAGTTCTCGCAGACTGCAGGCATGGCGGGCTGAATTCTTCAGACGGTTTTCCAGGCCCTCTGATACTTCGGGCACGTTCAATAGCTGGGCGTCGGACAGATAACGCAGTTTTGCCAGAATTGTATTTTCTAACCCGGCAATATCGGCGGGTGCGCTGCCTGCCTCCAGCATCGAGGCGATGATCGTGGCGGTTGCCGACGGTAGCGTTTCACAAAGCTGCGGCGTAATGCGACGCGACTGGAACAATTCCTGCCGAATCGCGGTTGCGCTGGCATAGTTGTCGACGATATTGCGGTCGTGAAAGCCGCTGCCGACACGACATACCGCCAGTGGCTGAATTTCAGGCGCATACTGTGCAAGCGCACGAAGGTATTCAACCGCTAGGATGTTGTTGGGGGAAATAATAAAGTTGCGGGTGGTGTAACCGCCGGATATCAAAGCGGCTGCCATGGCGGCGGCATAGTTTTTTCCCTGGCTCAGTCCCTGTTTCAGTTCCAGTACAACCTGCGGGTCCGCCAGGCCGGTGGCGGCATTGCGCAGATAAGTCAGATCGGCGTTTTCAGCGCCGAAAGACAAATAATCCACGATGCCCAGACGACTCAGCAGACGGACGCCGCCGGCGGCAAAGTACTGGGCGCTGCGGACAGCAAAAACAGTCGGCAGCTCGAGTACGAGGTCGACGCCAGAGCGTACGGCTGCCTCAGCGCGATGCCACTTGTCTATGATAGCCATTTCGCCGCGTTGGGTAAAATGCCCGCTCATGACGGCAATCACGCTATCCGCCTTCGCCAGTTGGCGGGCTTGTTTGACATGATAGGCGTGGCCGTTGTGAAAGGGGTTGTATTCTGCGATGATACCGATTGCGTGCATTGTCAGTTTGTTCCTTTTGTAATATAATTACTTAGACGTATGTTTCGGGCGGAAAAGCAAATTATCCTGCCGGAATCGAAGATTTAGTTCGATTCATTATTTATTTTAGGAGGGAAAAAAGTGAAAGTACTCGTTGTAAACTGCGGAAGTTCCTCGCTCAAGTACCAATTGTTCAACATGGAAGATGAAAGCGTATTGGCCAAAGGATTGGTCGATCGAATTGGCATGGATGGTTCGGTGTTGAATCATCAACCGACCGGCAAACCCAAAGTACCCCTGACGGCAGAAATAAAAAATCATACGATTGCAATTAAAATGGTGCTGGATGCATTGGCGCACCCTGAGCATGGCGTCGTTTCTAGCATTGAAGAAATTGACGCAATTGGTCACCGTGTGGTGCACGGTGCGGAGAAATTTAGCGATTCCGTACTGATTTCTCCGGCAGTCATGTCGGCATTGGCCGAGTTCACCGAATTGGCGCCACTGCACAATCCGCCCAATATTTCTGGTATTAATGCCTGTGCGGAGATTCTGCCGAAAGTTCCCCAAGTTGGTGTTTTTGATACCGCTTTTCATCAAACAATGCCGAAATCTGCCTTTCTATACGGACTTCCTTATGAAGCATACCAAAAGTACGGTGTGCGCCGCTACGGCTTTCATGGCACATCGCACAAATATGTTTCCCAGCGTGCAGCGGAAATGATGGGCGAGCACATGAGCAATCTGCGAATCATCACCTGCCATCTGGGCAACGGCGCCAGCATTACTGCCATTAAGAACGGTAAATCCATCGACACCAGCATGGGCTTTACCCCGCTGGAAGGCTTGGTCATGGGAACCCGTTGCGGCGATATCGACCCGGCGATCCCCCCGTATCTGATGCGCAAAGAAGGAATGTCCCCGGATGAAATAGACACCTATTTGAACAAGAAATCGGGCGTACTCGGATTGTCTGGACTTTCCAGCGATTTCCGCGATTTAGAAGAAGCTGCGGACAAGGGCAATGAGCGGGCTCAGCTGGCAATCGACGTATTCGCCTATACGGTGCGCAAGTACATCGGTAGTTATACAGCGGCAATGGGCGGAGTCGATGCCATCGTGTTTACGGCCGGGCTGGGCGAAAACTCACCGCGCATGCGTGACCAGATTTGTAATGGACTTGAGTTTCTGGGGACCCGCATTGACGCTGCGAAGAACGCAGGTCGCGGCAAAGAGCAGGAAATCAGTGCGGACGGATCAAAAGTCAAGATTTTTGTTATCCCGACCAATGAAGAATTGGTGATTGCCAGAGACACTAAAACAATCTGTTTGCCTTTGGTCCAGTAGAATTCTTGACAAGCTATAGCTGCATCGCTATAATGGGTAAGGTGATTGACCCTTGATAAAAGTCGATGTTTCTCAAATCCTCGCACAAATCGGCGATAATCAGCCTGTTTTCCTAGTTGTCGATGCCGCCGCTATTGGCGAAACTGAACCTTGGTTTGGTGGGAATATCACTATTTCCGGCGAAATCGTCAATCTGGGAAATGCTTTCCGCTTCAACGCCCGAATTACCGGGCAGGCGACTTTGGAATGCGTTCGCTGTCTCAAAGTATTTGAGCAGCCGATAGAGTTTTCTTTGGAAGATGATGTTGAGACGGAAGAAATCGATCACATCGCCGGCACGCTGGATATTGCCGAAACAATTCGGGCTGCATTGATTTTTTATGAACCGATGCAACCGATGTGTGGCGAAGATTGCAAAGGACTCTGCTTTCATTGCGGAGCTGATCGTAATCAAAAAGACTGCCAGTGCGAACAAAAAGTGATTGATCCTCGGTTGGCCGGATTGAGCCGTTTGCTGGAATAATGAATTGTGAAGACTCTATTATACAATATAGAGTGGCACGTGAAGGAGGTGTAATGACATGGCGGTACCCAAGCGGAAACTATCGAATTCACGAAAAAATCGGCGTCGGGCGAATTGGAAACTCACAGCTCCCAATCTTTCGGCCTGCCCACATTGCCACGAACTGAGAATGCCTCACCGGG
>JBGSKE010000093.1:0-7005 GCA_041741355.1 Negativicutes bacterium
AACCCGCCGCCGCCACCGCCGGACCAGCCGCCGCCGCCACCACGGCCCGACGCAGCAAGCATAAAGATCAACCGGGTGAAAAAGCCACCCAAGACAAACCAGTCAATCAGCAATAACAGAATCAAACCGGCGCCAATCACCAGTTTCAGCCACCATGGTAGTGAATCCCAGCCGGCGCCGACGTCGCGTTGCCGCGGGCTGGAACGCGAATTGGACTTGATCTGCAGCTTGTACTCATTGGCTACTTCCTGAAGCACGCTCAAGTAGCCGTTCATCAAGGCTGAATTAAAGTCGCCCGCCTCGATCGCCGGTCGCATCGCTGCATCCTGAATTCGACCGGTTTTGGCGTCAGGCAACGCACCCTCCAGACCATAGCCGATTTCAATCCGCGATTTTTTTTCCGCCACCGCCAGTAAAATCAGCACGCCATTATTCTTTTTGCGGTCGCCGATTCCCCATTTACGGAACAACGCCAAGCTATAGTCTTCGATTGCCTCGCCTTCCAGCGATGCAATCGTCACCACCGCGATCTGCGCCCCAGTACGGGACTGCAATTCGCTGCTGAGCCGGTTGATCCGACTCTCGGTCTCCTTGGACAGCACATTGGCATAGTCCTGGGCGTAGATATCCCGCGTCGGAACCGGCGGAATCTTGGGCGCCGCTTCGGCCGGCAAGGCAACAAACCATAAACAGACGGCAATGGCGAACCAGGCGATTAAACGCTTAACCATCAGAATTTAACGGCAGGAACCTGTTTCGCACCCTCTTCTGCCCGGAAATATTCTTTGGCTGAAAAACCAAACATACCGGCGATAATGCTCGTCGGGAAAGTCTTGATCCGGGTATTGAAGGACTGAACTGCGTCGTTGTAATCACGACGAGCCACAGCGATCCTGTTTTCCGTGCCGGACAATTCATCCATCAGGCCGATAAAAGTCTTATCCGACTTTAATTGGGGGTAATTTTCCACTACCACCAGCAGTCGGGACAGCGCCCCACTCAGTTCATTATTGGCTGCGCCACGGGCTGCAGGGCCCTGCGATCCAGCCAGTTTGGCCCGGGCATTAGTCACGGAGTCGATTACACTTTTCTCCTGGGCGGCAAATCCTTTGACCGTATTGACCAGGTTCGGAATCAAATCGGCCCGACGTTGCAACATCGTATCGATCTGGCTCCACTTGCCGTTGACCTGCTCTTGAGCCGCCACTAGGCCATTATACGAAGACATCAGCGTCATGCCGAACACGCCTACAACTGCAACCACTGCAATCAGGATAATTGTTGATTTACTCATTGTCTACTTCCTTTCTCTTTCCATTTTTGGGCTAGTCCGCCACTATCTTGTGGATAACAAACGACAGGACGAACAAAATCCCGACGAAACGATGTACCTGGCGAAGTCTGCTCAATTGGGGCATCCGGCGGATAAACAGACCAGACATGGCCACCACCAGCAAAATGGCCGCTGCTAGCAATCCGGTATCAACAGCGTAGTTGAAATTTCCTGCCGCCCAGATCTGCCAGAGGATATACCCGTGCAGCAATACGACGGCAAAAACCAACACTCCCACCAGCGGATGCGCCAGACGCAAAACAGTGATCCAATATTTAACCAACGAGTCCAACCAAGCCGGTATTGGCGCATGCATTTTGCGTAACGTCACGAAAACATTCCGCACACCGTAGTACAGAGCAGCAACAAAACCGAGGAAAAACGCAGTCTTACCAATGCTCTCACCCAGCTTGCCGATACGATCAAACGGCATTAGGGCCTCGATCCAATGGAGCCGCTGATTGCTCAATACGATAGCTCCAACCAGTAGCAACAGCATCGATGCCAAAACACCGAATCTCCGATGGGTTGCCTTTGCCAATGTCTCCAGCCAAGTCGCCAAGGATTCACCCCCGTACTTTACTATTGTACTCAATTCGCCGTGATTTGACCAGCAACTTTCCTACTCAACTGCCGGTCGAGTGAAAAAACTGCCAGACCGCTTGCGCTGCCGTGCTGTTCATTCCCGGCGCCGCTGCCAATTCTTCAACTGATGCCGCGCGCATCTTTTCCAGAGCGCCGAAATGCTTCCACAGCGCCTGCCGACGCTTAGCGCCAATCCCCTTGATGTGATCCAGCACCGAAACCAAGTTGCGTTTGGCCCGCAGTTTTCGATGATAGGTCACAGCGAAGCGGTGCGCTTCGTCCCGAATTTGCTGCATCAACCGCAAAGCTTCGGAATGGCGGGGCAAAATCAATGGTTCGCTGATGTTTTCGCGGAAAACGTGTTCAAACTCCTTGGCCAGACCGATGACCGGAATGTCACTGAGGCCAACGCCCCGGATTACTTCCAGTGCAGATGACAGCTGCCCTTTGCCGCCGTCGATCACGATCAGGTCCGGCAGCGGTTCGGCTGCCTCCCGGTAACGCCGCAACGTCACTTCCTGCATCGAGGCGAAATCATCCGGGCTGCCCTCAACGGTTCTAAGCTTAAAACGACGATATTCGGCCTTGTCTGGCTCGCCGTCAGTGAACACGACCATCGAAGCCACCGTTTCAGCGCCTTGAATGTGGGAAATATCAAAACACTCGATGCGTTGCGGCAACCGGTCCAGCGCCAACCGCTCCAGCAATTCCTGCAAAGCCACCGTGCGTTTACCCAGTTTTGCTGCATCCCGTTCACAGCGCTGCCTGAGGACTTCGGCTGCATTGTCGGCGGCCAGTTGAATCAAATCCCGCTTGCTGCCCCGTTGCGGCGTCAGCAAATGGACAGCCCCACCTTTACGCTCCGTCAGCCAGGACGTGAGCAATTCTGTTTCCGGCAATAGAACCGGCGTCAATATTTCCCGGGCAATAAAAGTCGCTTCATTGTAATACTGCTTGACAAAGGCAGCTAAAACTTCGCTATCCGTATCGCTTTCACCGCCAGACAGCATAAACCGGTCCCGGCCCACCATCTTGCCGCTACGGATAAAGAACACCTGTACACAGGCCTGGGCGCCTAGCCGGGCCAAACCCAATACATCCTGATCGCCGGCGCCGGTAACGATGTTTTGTTTTTCCATAACTTGTCGCACCGCCGCCAGTTGATCTCGCAGCCGGCCAGCCAGTTCGAACTTCAGCGCATCAGACGCCGCCAGCATCCGCTGCTTCAAATCCTTTTCCACATCAGCCGAGCGTCCCTCCAGAAACAGGCAGACCGTTTTGACCATCGCCCTATAGGTCTCCTGGTCTACCAAGCCGGCGCAGGGCGCCAAGCAACGGTTGATGTGGTATTCCAGACAGGGCCGCCTGGCATCCATGCTGCGGCAACTGCGCAGGGGAAATAATTTTTTCAACAGCGCAATCGTTTCATGCATCGCACCGGCGCTGGCATAGGGCCCGTAATACTTCGCCCCGTCTTTTTCCAGCCGCCGTGTCGCATACACGCGCGGGTAGGCTTCATTCAGGGTCACTTTGATGAACGGATAGGTCTTGTCGTCACGCAGGCTGATATTGTAACGCGGCCGATGCTTTTTGATCAGGTTGCATTCCAGAATCAGCGCTTCCATTTCGGTTGCCGTCACAATGGTTTCAAAGCTGACGATCCGTGCCACTAGAGCCTCGGTCTTGGGACTGAGGCCGCGTTGCTGGAAATAGGAACGAACCCGGTTTTTCAGATTAACGGCCTTGCCGACATAAATGATTTTGCCGGCCTGGTCCCGCATCAGATAAACCCCGGGTTTATCCGGCAACAGGGCGACCTGCGCCGTTAATTCCGCTTTGGTGTCCTGCGAACCGCTTTGATCTTCGCCGCTAATCATGACACCGCACTTTTCTTGCCGGTTTTTCGCGGTTTCTTCGCAGGTGGCGTCACCGGTTGCATTGGCAGAACCGGTTTTAGATATTGCCCGGTATAGGACTCCGCCACTGCCGCCAACTGTTCCGGCGTACCGGCGGCAATGATCCGGCCGCCGCCAAGACCACCCTCCGGCCCCAGGTCGATCACGTGGTCGGCCCGCTTGATCACATCCAGATTGTGTTCGATGACAATCACCGTATCACCGGCGTCGACCAGACGATCCAACACTTCCAGCAGTCGATGCACGTCGGCCATATGCAGGCCGGTGGTCGGCTCGTCGAGGATATACAGCGTCTTGCCGGTGCTGCGCCGGGCCAGCTCGGTCGAAAGTTTGACCCGCTGGGCTTCACCGCCGGACAGCGTCGTGGCCGGTTGTCCCAGTTTTATATAGTCCAGTCCTACGTCATGCAACACTTGCAATTTACGCTGGATTTTTGGCAAGTTGGCAAAAAAATCAAGGGCCTCTTCGACGACCATGTCCAGCACCTGGGCGATATTCTTACCCTTGTAATGCACATCCAGCGTCTCCCGGTTGTAGCGGGCGCCTTTGCAAACTTCACAGGGAACATAAACATCCGGCAGGAAATGCATTTCGATCTTGATGATGCCGTCGCCGCGACAGGACTCGCAGCGACCACCCTTGACATTGAAACTGAACCGGCCGGGTTTGTAGCCGCGCAGCTTGGCTTCCGGCGTCAGGCTGAACAATTCGCGCACCGAATCAAACAGGCCGGTATAGGTCGCCGGATTGGACCGCGGCGTGCGGCCGATCGGCGACTGGTCGATGTCGATAATTTTGTCGATATATTGCGAGCCGCGAATTTCCCGATGCACCCCGGGCCGGGTCCGCCCGCCGTAAATCTTTTGCGCCAGCGCTTTGTAAAGAATTTCATTGACCAACGTACTCTTGCCGGAACCGGAAACCCCGGTTACCGCCGTAAACACGCCAAGCGGAAACCGTACATCGATGTTGTCCAGATTGTTTTCCGCCGCCCCGAGGACTTCCACCCATTTTCCATTCGGCGAGCGCCGCTTTTCCGGCACTGGGATCGCTAATTTACCGGACAGATACTGCCCGGTAATCGACTCCTCGCAGGCCTGAATTTCATCCACCGTGCCCTGGGCCACAACATGGCCGCCATGCACGCCGGCCCCTGGACCGATGTCAATGATATGGTCGGCGCTGAACATGGTTTCTTCATCATGCTCCACCACCAACAGGGTGTTGCCCAGATCGCGCAGTTTCTTCAACGCTTCCAGCAGTTTTTTATTATCTCGCTGGTGCAGACCGATGCTCGGCTCATCCAGGATATATAGTACGCCGACCAATCCCGAACCGATCTGGGTCGCCAGACGGATTCGCTGGGCTTCGCCGCCGGACAGCGTGCCTGCCGCCCGATCAAGCGACAAATAATCCAGGCCGACGTTGATCAAGAAACCCAACCGGGCGTCAATTTCCTTGCGAATCTGAACGGCAATCTTTTTTTCCCGCTCCGTTAGTTCCAGTTGCTGAAAAAAGCGCTGACTTTCACCCACAGTCAAATGCGTGACTTCCTGAATATTTTTGCCACCGACCTTCACCGCCAGCGATTCTTTTTTCAGCCGGGCGCCGTGGCAAACCGGGCAGGGTTTGGACGTCATGTAACGTTCGATTTCTTCCCGCATCGAATCCGAAGTCGACTCGCGGTGCCGGCGGGCCAGCATCGGCAAAACCCCTTCATAGGCAGTGAAGTGCGTCTTAACTTCGCCGAACAGGTTTTCATATTCAAACGAAAGCCGCTCCCCTTCCGAACCGTTCAGAATCAACTCGCGTATTTCCTGCGGTAGCGCGTTCCACACCGTATCCAGCGAAAAACCGCGCTTGTCCAGCAGGACTTTCAACTGGCACATGAAGAATGACCCCGGGTTGCTGGATACGGCGACAATCGCGCCATCTCGGAGCGTCTTGCTACCATCCGGCACGATCATATCGGGATCAATCTCCAGATTTACCCCCAGTCCGGTACAGGCCGGACACGCCCCGTACGGCGTGTTGAACGAGAACATCCGCGGCGCGATTTCCGGCAGACTAATGCCGCAATCGATGCAGGCAAAATTTTCGCTGAAGGTTAGTTCCTGTTCGCCGTTCACATCGACAATGACCAGCCCCTCGCCCAGTTTCAGCGCGGTTTCCAACGACTCAGCCAGACGACGGGCCACACTCTCTTTCACCACGATACGGTCAATGACAACTTCCAACGTGTGTTTTTTATTCTTATCGAGTTTTATTTCTTCACTGAGTTCACGTAACTCACCATCGACACGAACCCGGACGTAGCCATCCTTGCGGATCTCGTCCAGCAGTTTGCTGTGTTCGCCCTTTTTGCCGCGAATTACCGGCGCTAACAATGTCAGTTTTGCGCCTTCACCCTGACCCATTAATGCATCCACCATCTGCTGCACCGTTTGCTGCGTGATCGGCTCGCCGCACTCCGGGCAATGCGGTCGACCCGCCCGGGCATAAAGCAGCCGCAGATAATCGTAAATCTCGGTTACGGTTCCCACTGTGGAGCGGGGATTGCGACTCGTGGTCTTCTGATCGATCGAAATTGCCGGCGACAGTCCTTCGATATAATCGACATCCGGCTTGTCCATCTGGCCGAGAAATTGACGGGCATAGGCAGACAGCGACTCCACATAGCGGCGTTGCCCTTCGGCGTAAATTGTATCAAAAGCCAGCGACGACTTGCCGGAACCGGACAGGCCGGTTAGTACCACCAATTTATCGCGGGGAATCTCCACATCAATGTTCTTCAGATTGTGTTGACGGGCGCCTTTAATAATCAGTTTATCTTTCATTTTAGGTCCTTTCTTGTCTTGTTTCGCACTTGCACTATACAAACAACATTTATATTCTACTAAATAATAGTCCTTATCGCAAAGTTCTTTTTGCAATTTCCGCCGTCACTTTGCGAACGTATGTTTTGTTTTAAAGTATAGCGGATTCTCCACCGTCTGTAAATATTATCCCACAAATCACTGGCAGCATTGCGATCGAGTAGATGGGGGTGATTAGCCCCCGACCTCTCACACCACCGGACATGCGGGTCCGCATCCGGCGGTTCCCATAGATTGACGCAGTTTCTCATAGTGTGCAAGCAAACTCAACAGCCCTTGACGTTCCCAATAGGTG
>JBGSKE010000094.1:0-6623 GCA_041741355.1 Negativicutes bacterium
CACCTATTGGGAACGTCAAGGGCTGTTGAGTTTGCTTGCACACTATGAGAAACTGCGTCAATCTATGGGAACCGCCGGATGCGGACCCGCATGTCCGGTGGTGTGAGAGGTCGGGGGCTAATCACCCCCATCTACTCGATCCCCAATAATACTTATTGCAGCGCCAGTTTCATTTTGGCGCAGGCCTCACGGATTAGCGATTCTTCCCGTAGGTAACAGAAGCGGACATAGCCTTCGCCGCCCGGACCGAAACAGGTTCCTGGCACTGTGGCGACGCCGGCTTTTTCCAGCACGGTTTTGGCGAACGCCTGGCTGGACAGGCCGGTACCCTTGATGTTGGGAAAGGCATAGATCGCACCCTTTGGCGTGGGACAGGAAACGCCGGGGATATCGTTCAGCGCGCCGATCATCACGTCCCGCAACTGACGATATTTTTCCATCCGTTGCCCTAGCAAGCTGCGGTCGCCCTCTAGCGCACTGATGCCGGCGTACTGAATGAACGGCGGCACGCAGGTGTAAATCGTCTGGAACATCAGGCTCAGCTTTGCCATCAGCGCGGCGGGGCCCACGGCATAACCGAGACGCCAGCCGGACATCGAAAACCCTTTGGAAAAGCCGTGTAATATAATCGTTTGTTCGCGGCACTGGTCGAAAACAGACGGTGAGTGATGGGTGGCGCCGTCATACAGGTTTTCCGAATACATTTCATCGCTGAGGACCCAGAGTTGATGTTTCTTGGCGATGGCAGCAATCCGGGCGGCTTCATCTGCGGTCATTACCGCGCCGGTAGGGTTTTGCGGCGTATTGACGATCAGCAGGCGGGTTTTGTCGGTGATCCTCGATTCCAGGTCATCCGGATTGATGCGGAATCCATTGGATTCGTGTACTGGTACCCGCACATCGCAAATTCCCAGATAACTGGTGGCGGCAAAGTAGGAAGGGAATCCCGGATCGGTGAAGATGACCTCGTCGCCAGGATCGGCGACGCAACGGATGACAAAGTCGATCAGACTGTTGGAGGGCGCGACCGTGATCTGATCCAGATCCGGCCTGAATCCCCAGCCACGTTCGATATAGCCGCGGATTGCCTGACGCAGCGGTTCGATGCCCATTGAATTGACGTAGCGGGTGTGTCCCGCGTCCAGCGCAGCTTTGGTTGCATCGATAATATGCGCATGCGCATCAAAATCGGAATCGCCGACCTCAAAGCGGTAAACTTTCTGCCCGGCGGCTTCCAAGGCGGTGACGGTGGTCAGAATTTCCAGCATCGGCTGGCCGACCAAGCCATTGGTTAGTTTGGATAATGGACGCATAATGAAAACTCCTTTACGAATGAACATTTGCACGACGCACGATGACATTCTATCGTATTTCGCTGTCGGTGACAAGAGAAAGACCCGCTACGCCAAAGGCGAACGGGTCTGGTTGTAACCGTGTGTTGTGATGTCGCAAAAATCAGCGCTTTAACGGTTTTCGAACAAGGTCCCAGCGACTTGTGTCAGTTCGGTCGACAGCGTAGCCAAGTTTTGGCTGAATTTCGTCATTTCACCAATCGCCGTGGACTGTTCGCCGACATTGCGGTCGATCATGGACAGTTGGCTGGATAATGAGTCAATCGAAGCCTGAATGTGCTGTAACGACTGGGTGATCGTCTTGACCGATTCGGCGCTGGAAGAGGCCAGTTTGCGGACTTCTTCGGCAACAACGCCGAAGCCGCGTCCCTGTTCGCCGACCCGAGCCGCTTCGATAGCTGCGTTCAGGCCAAGTAGGTTGGTTTGCCCGGCAATATTTTTGATAAATGAGACCACTTCGTCCATCTGACGGGTCGCTTTGGCGACTTCCTGGCTGAGCCGGGTCAGCTCGCCGGTTGTGGAAGCGACTTCGTGGGCGCTGGCCGACAGTTCTTCCATGCCGGCATTTAGTTCTTCGGAGGAAGCGGCCAGCTCGCTGCTGACCGCGATGATTTTTTCCTGTTTATCAATCCGGATCGTCGTGGTTGTACAGCCGACTACGGTGTTGCCGTCCTTGAAGGGTACCGCGTTGGCGGCATAAGCTACGCCGTAGTTGGATTTTTCCTTGGAAACGATAGCTGTCTGCGGTTGACCGGTTTCCAGACAACGCTGGCTGACCGCACCTTTGACCTGATCGCCGATTTTGTTTTTCAAGTCCAAGGTATCGGCAGGCATATAGGCGATATATTTTCCGTCGCGAATCACCGACACGCTGACATCGCCGGGAATCAGGTCGTTAAAATAAGGAACGAGTTCTGCCATCATTTCCAGGTATTCCGAGGCGGTCCGATTGCGTTGCGGATACTCTGCCATTCGTATTGTTCCCCTCACTTTTCATTTTCCTTGTGGTTGAGTGTTCGGTGCATTGCTTTTCCCATAGTAGCATAATTTCGATTTCATTATAGGCCTGAGCTTGGCTTCTGTCAATTTTGCAAGAAAGGAGAGGGGAAAATGCAGTTTTTTTGACAAAATACATAACAATAATGGCGATCAGCAATGTCTCAAACAATTTGGACTGGCCAAACTGCTTTGGGAAATAAATTGGCCATTCATATGGAGGAGTCGGCAAGCTGAAAAGGGAATATATTATGAAGACATAATGAGAGGGGAAATTCACTTGAATTTGCAGCGTCGTCTTCACCAATTGCTGGCCCCCTTGTTTCTGATATTGCTACTCAGCGGCGCTTGTCTATATAATGAATACTTGCGGACCCAATTTGCCGATTATCGATTTGCGATCCGCTGGATTCATCTATTGACTGGCGTGTGCTTTGGTCTGACATTCCTGTCCAACCTGCCGTATTGTTGGCAATACCGACAGGGGACTGGCAGCGGGCCAAATCGACCAGGTTTGTTGCTGGCGTTGTTGGCGGTTACGCTGATTAGTGTGTTGTCTGGCCTGGTGTTGACGGCGATGCCTTACGTTGGCTGGAGCGGGCCGACTATCAACATTGTCCGTCAAATTCACATCGGCGTTGCGGTTGCGGCAATCTGGCTGGTGTTGCCACATTTGCTACATGCGACCAGACGTCGCCCGCAAGCGCCGGTGGCTGCTGTCACAACAAAGCAAGCGACCGCCGGACCAAGTCGCCGCGGCTTCTTGCGTTATCTGCTTGGTGGGGCTTTAGTCGCCAGTGCGTTCGGTCTTTGGAAATGGCTTGGGCAACAGGCAACGAATGTAAAAACCGAGACACTGGCGGTGTTTGCCCAGTGCAACCGGATGTCGCCGCCACCCAAACCGCTGCCAGATTCTTCTCCGCCGAAAGGGGGCGGCTATACCGGCAAATTCAAGGTTTATAAAATTGACCGGGAGATTCCCTGCGCTGACTCGACCAGTTGGCAATTGCAAATCAGCGGCTTGGTTGACAAGCCAATGACCCTGCGCTGGGAAGATTTTCTGAAGCTGCCGCGCACGGTGCAGGTGAGTGATTTTCATTGTGTGGAGGGCTGGTCGGTCTACCGGATCACCTATGAAGGAGTCAGGCTAGCGGATTTACTGAGCTTAGCCGGCGTCAAACCGGAAGCTCGTTACGTGAAGTTTTATTCGGCGGAGCAGGTCTACACCGATGCCTTGTCGCTGGAGCAGGCGCGGCTGCCTGATGTGATGGCGGCGGTGTTGATTGATGGAGGTGAAATCCCGTCTGACCTGGGAGGGCCGGTACGACTGGTGGTGCCGCAGATGTTTGCCTACAAGGCTGTAAAATGGCTAGTCGGTATGGAATTGACGGCGACGCCGCACCGTGGTTACTGGCAAGAACGGGGCTATCCGGTTGATGCCTGGATTGGCAAGCCGCGTTGAAATTGATTTTGCAGGGAGGACAAGAATGAAAGTTTTGGCGATTGTGGCTTCAGCCCGAAAAACCGGCAACTCGGAAATACTGGCCAAAGCGATGTTGGCGGCTTTACCGGTGTCAGTGGAAAAAAGCCTGCTACGACTGGATGAACTGACGATTGAGCCTTGTCGCGCCTGTTACGCCTGTCTCGGCGCAGGCAAAGACTGTGTGATCGACGATGATTATAACCAATTTCTCGAACGGATCAGAGCGGCGGATGCTGTGATCATCGCCGCTCCGGTGTATTTCCTTGGCATGCATACTCGGCTAAAGCTGCTCTGCGACCGACTGATTAGCGTGCTCAATGAATCGGCTGCCTATAGCGGGCGCCGCTGCGTCGTGGCGGTACCCTATGGGGTTGATGGTTGGCAAGGTTATGGTGTGGAGGCGACAGTGAGCTTCGCCAGGTTCCTGCATCTTGACGTGGTCGGCGTATTGCCGGTGCATGCTGCCAACCCCGGGGAAGCGGTTCGGCCTGACATTTTGTTGCAAGCAGCAGAACTGGCCCAACGGTTGCTGCCCGAATCGGCGCCTGCCGAGGCGACAGAGGAGCCGAGTTCAATCGTCTGCGTTGCTTGTGGCAGCGGCTTGCTGCGTTTGTCGCGTGACGGAGGGGTCAACTGCGCGATTTGCGGCGCCAGCGGCGTGCTTTCTGCAGGCTCATTACCGGAACAAGGGGTGACTTGCCAGTGGCAGGCAGCGGAACATTTTCGCTACTCGCCGGCCGGAATGGCCGAACATGGCGAGCGACTGGAAAGCATCAAACAGGACTTCATCGCCCGTCGCCAGGCGCTGGCTGAATTACGCAAACCCTATCGGGCAATGGAATTCGGTAACTAAAGATAATGCCAGACAATCGTTGATCCCAAAGACGCAAAGAAGAAAAGACACAAGAGAGAGGATGAAGCATAACAATGTCCCAGGCAACCAAAGCGAAAGAAAGCGAATCGACGGAACCAGTCAAGAAAACATGGAAAGACAGAATCCCAACCCTGATCGCCATCACGACTCTATTTTTGGCAGTTTGTGCGACTTTGGCCTCGTTCAAGGCTGGAGGATACAGTACGAAAATGGTATTGGCGCAGAGCCAGGCTTCAGACCAGTGGGCCTACTATCAGGCAAAAAGCATCAAGGAGACAGCTTATCAGACGCAGCGCGATATGATGGGGCTGATCCAACTGACTACGCCGGCCATCGAAAAAAGCTTCCGGGAAAAAACAGCCGAATATGACAAAGAAGTAGCCCGTTATAAAAAGGAAAAAGCCGAGATCATGGCAGAGGCCAAGAAACTAGAAGAAGCCCGTGACAACTACCAGGTTTATGGCGGGCATTTTGGGAGGGCGTTGATTTTGCTGCAAATCGGCATTTTGTTCTCGTCGTTGTCTTCGATCAGCAAGAATCATGTGTATTGGTACGCGGGAGCTGTGAGCGGCGTCGGCGGCATTGCGGCATTCTTCTATGCGCTGGCGGTGGCCCCATGATGCAACAACAAAATGAAAAAAACGCTGCCCGTGACAACAAAACCTCACAGACGGCAGCGCTATACGATGCCAATGTAGAAAAAACGATTCCCTGGTATTCGCAATTTCATGCGCAAACGCTGGACCTTGTCGGTACGGTGATACAAGAACCTGCGTTATGGCTGGATACAGGCTGCGGGACCGGCAACCTGGCTGCCAAAGCGGCAGCGCGTTTTGCCGGGCTGAAGTTTATTCTCAGCGATCCCTCGGCGGCGATGCTGGACATCGCCAGGGAAAAACTACAGGATACTGATGTCGAATATATTCAGTCCGGCAGTGAAACTTTGTCGCTGGCAACGTCGGTCGATGTGGTCACGGCGATCATGTCGCATCATTATCTAACGGCAGAGCAGCGCCGGCAGGCGACCGAGAATTGTTTTGCAGCGCTAAAGCCGGGCGGCGTCTATGTGACGTTTGAAACCATCCGGCCCTGTTCCGACGCGGGAACTGTGATCGGCCTGCAACGCTGGCGGCAGCATCAGCTGGCCAGCGGCAAACCGGTCGAAGAGGTAGAAAAACACATCAGTCGCTATGGCGTCGAGCTATTGCCGATTACGATTGAGCAGCATCTGACGTTGCTAAGGCAGGTCGGCTTTTCCACGGTGGAAATTCTCTGGGCTTCTGGGCTGCAGGCCGGTTTCTACGCGATTAAATGAGTCTGATTATTAGCATCAAAATATTAAAGGATGGGCGAAATGATAAGCATTGACGGAAACTCACTGACTCTCGATGAAGTCGTGCGGGTGGCAAGACTACGGGAAACGGTCGAAATCAGTCCGGTCGGACGGCGACAGGTCGAAGCCAGTCGGGCGATCGTCGAAAAATTGCTGGATTCCACCACGCCGGTTTACGGCATTTCCACCGGATTCGGCGATCTCAGCCAAATCTGGATTTCACCGCAGGAACGCGAAGCTTTGCAGCGAAATTTGATTTTGAGTCATGCAGCGGGAGTCGGCGAATGCCTGCCGGAAGACGTGGTGCGGGCAGCAATGCTGATGCGGGCCAATTCGCTGGTTAAAGGCTATTCCGGTATCCGACTGGCGACAGTGGAAATGTTGTTGGAATTGCTGAGCCGGGGCGTGTATCCCGCCGTTCCCTGCAAAGGGTCCGTAGGCGCCAGCGGCGATTTGTCGCCGTTATCACATATCGCGTTGGTACTGATGGGCGAGGGGAAAGCTTTTGTGGACGGACGGCTGGTGACAGGAGCGGCAGCGTTGGCGGCGGTTGGGCTGCAGCCGGTGGCGTTTGCTGCCAAAGAA
>JBGSKE010000095.1:0-11644 GCA_041741355.1 Negativicutes bacterium
CAGCTTTGGGAACCAAGCTGGTCGCCGTCATGCCCGGAATGGTATTGACTTCCAAAACATACGGATGGTTGGACGGGTCAAGCCGTACATCGACGCGGGCGATTCCCGAGCAGCCGAGAATTTTGAAAGCCGCTAGCGCCACCTCCTGGGTCAGGCGGGTTGTCGCTTCGTCGACACGCGCCGGTACAAAGTACTCGGTCGCCCCCTTGGTGTATTTTGCATGGTAATCATAAATTCCGGAATAAGGAACAATTTCAATGACCGGCAAGGCTTCCGGCTTAACGCCGCCGAGAATGCCGACGGTCAATTCGCTGCCGTCGATGAATTCTTCGACCAAGACTTCTGTGTCATAAGTAAACGCTTTTTCCAGCGCCACTGCCAGTTCTGCCGGCTCCTGAACAATGGTCAGGCCAATCGTAGAACCCTGAGTCGAAGGTTTAACAACAAACGGCGCCTCAAATTCATCCAAGATTGCGTTTATAACGGCTGCACCGAGACCGTCGCGTTTTTTTAGCAACTGATAGCGGGGCGTCGGGATACCGGCAGAAAGAAACAGCCGTTTGGAGACCGCCTTATCCATCGCCATCGCGCTAGCTAATACACCGGAACCGGTATAGGGAATGCCCATCATTTCTAGTGCGCCCTGCAATTTTCCATCTTCGCCAAACAGACCATGCAACGCATTGAAAACAAGATCAATCTGATTTTCTTTCAATTGTTCCACTAAATGAACCGGGTCAAGATCAATGCCGACCACGTCGTAGTTTTTCTCCTGCAAAGCCGCGACAATCGCTTTGCCTGTATTAAGGGAAACTTCCCGTTCGGCGGAAGGCCCACCCATCAACACGCCAATTTTTTTTCGTTGCATATGAATCACCTCCAGTGAATGCTTAGTCAACCGTTCAACAATACGCTCTCCGGTTTGATAAATATTGCCGGCCCCCATCGTAATCAGCAAATCGCCCTGTTTAAGCAACGGGAAAACACACTCCTCCAACGCCTGCTGGGCCTGACAGTAATGCACAATCTGACCGGGACGCAGCTGCAGTTCCCGCAGGATTGTTTCACCGCTGATGCCGGGAATCGGTTCTTCGCCGGCGGCATAGATATCGGTCAGTACAATCACATCGGCCGGAACGAACGCCATGCCGAATTCACGGGCTAAGAGTTGCGTCCGCGAAAATCGATGCGGCTGAAAAACACAGACAACCCGTCCGTCTGTTGCTGCCTTGGCGCCATACAAAGTAGTCAGGATTTCCGTCGGATGGTGACCGTAGTCATCAACAACCCAGACTCCATTAGCCCTGCCTTTGGTTTGAAAGCGGCGCTTGACGCCGCCAAAACCAGGCATGATTTCGGCAATCTGCTCGAACGAAACCCCCAGTTGCATGCCTACGGCAATGCAGGCGAGGCAATTCATGACGTTATGCCGCCCCGGCACGCTGATCCGCATGGTTCCCAATATTTCACCGTGCAGACAAACCTCGAACGAAGTCTCCATTCCTTGTGAAACCAATTTTTGAGCTGTCAAATCCGCCGCCTGATCCAGTGCATAGGTAATGCAGGGTTGAACGCCTTGTTCCGCCAATTCGCGTACCGCTTTGCTGTCAATACCCAGCACAGCAACGCCGCCCGCTTTTACCTGATTGACAAACTGGACAAAGGCCCGGTAAATTTCCGCTTCATTGCCATAGTGGTCCAGATGATCATTTTCAATATTCGTGACGACCGCGATTTGGGGCAAAAACTTTAGAAACGAACCATCGCTCTCATCGGCTTCCGCCACCATCCAAGAGCTGGTTCCCACTTTGGCGTTACCGCCAATGGCGTCGAGATCGCCGCCAATCAGCACGTGGGGATCCTTGCCGGCGCGTTCCAACAAAAAGGCGATCATCGAAGTCGTGGTGGTTTTTCCATGCGATCCGGCCACGGCTATCCCGTCACACTCGTTCAATAGCGCCGCTAACAGGTCGGAACGATGAAAAATCGGCAGGCCGCGCCGCTGTGCTTCCAATATTTCCGGGTTTTCCGTTCGGATAGCACTGGATACAACAATTGCTTTTACATTTGTGAGATTCGCTGCTGCGTGACCGAGAAAAATCGTTGCGCCGCTGTTCGCCAAACGGACCGTAACCTCGGACGCATGCAAGTCTGAACCGGATACCTGACAACCCTTTTTCAACAGGATATATGCAATCGCGCTCATTCCCACGCCACCGACACCGACAAAATGGAATGAATCGATTTCGTCAAACAACAATTGACCTTCCTCCTCAAAACAGAAACTATTATTATTATTTGCTCCGTCCGGCAAGCTCCAGCACCAGTCCGGCAATCGTTATCGTCGCCGCCGGGTGCGCCGCCTGGACGGCAGCTGTTCCCATGGTCTGCAGAAGTCCCGGATCATCAAGCAGACGGCTCACAGTCTCAAACAACCAATCGCCGCTAAGCTCGGCGTCGCGCACGACAATGGCCGCTCCTTTGCTTTCCAGGGAACGGGCATTGATTTCCTGGTGATTTTCCGCCGCATGTGGGTAAGGGATCAATATCGACGGTAAGCCGCACAGCGACAACTCGGCCAACCCGATGGCGCCGGCGCGGGAAATAGCTAGAATGGAGGTCGCCAATGCCTTGGGCATTTCATGCACATACGGCAGAACTTTGAGCATGGAATCAGGGCGATTCATCTCGATTTTGGCTAAATCCAATGCACGTATTATATCATTATAATCTGTTTGGCCGGTAATATGAAGTATTTGTACCGGTTTATTTTCTTTGCGACAACGTATATGCAGCGTCAACGCCGCCTGATTGATGCTACGGGCCCCCTGACTGCCACCAGTGATCAAAATTACCGGCAGATCGGTACGAAAGCCAAAAAAACGGCAAGCTTCTTCTCTTTCTGCCAACAGCAAGTCTGGCCGCACCGGATTGCCTGTTACAACCAGCCGCGCCTTGCGACCGGCAAAGCTCGCCGCCGCTTCCGCGTAGCCGAGGGCTACCACATCGACCAACCGACCCAAAATTTTGTTGGTAATCCCCGCTAAGGCATTTTGTTCCTGAATCAGTGTCGGAATTCCCGACCTGGCGGCCTGCGCAACAACCGGCCCGCAGACATAGCCGCCGGTTCCCACCACGACATCCGGTCGATATTCGCGCAAAATTCGCCGCACCTGCCACAAACTCCGGCCAAGCAGGAATACGTTTTTTATATTGCGCAAAGAAAGCCGCCGCTGAAACCCGTATAGTTCGATTTTTTCCAGTCGATAGCCGGCCCGGGGAACTAACTCAGCTTCCAGCCCATGCCCGGTCCCGACAAACAAAAATTCGGCCGCCGCATCCAGGCTGCGCAAAGCACCGGCGATAGCCAATGCCGGATAAATATGCCCGCCTGTCCCGCCGCCGGCAATCAGATATCTCATTTGAGACTGGCGCCTTGCCGCACTAACTGCTTGAATATCTCGCCGCGCTGTTCATAGTTGTCAAACATATCATAACTGGCGCAAGCCGGCGACAACAAAACCACTTGCGGCGGTTTCGCCAATTGGCGGGCAGTTTCGACGGCCTCGGCCAGGGACGCAGAGCGCACGATTTTTTCGAATCCTGCTTCGCGCGCCGCTGTTTCAAATCGCTCCGCCGCCTCGCCGATCAAAATCAACAAGTCTACCTTGGCTTTGATCAGGCTGGCGAATTCGCGCAAATCGGTATTTTTATCGCGCCCGCCGGCAATCAATATGACCTGTCCGGCAAAAGCCTCCAGCGCTTTGATCGATGATTCGGGATTGGTTGCCTTGGAATCATTGAACCAACGCACGCCGTCCAATGTGGCCACTGGCTCGATCCGGTGTTCCACGCCGGTAAATTCCCGCAGCACCTTGGCCATTTGCTGGGGCTCTACGCCGGCCAGATAAGCCGCCGCACAGGCAGCCAACGCATTTTCCACGTTATGGCCGCCAAACAGTTTCATTTCGTCCACCCGGCACACCACTGCGGTTTTTCCTTGCCAACGCAAACAAATACTGCCATCCGACACAAAGGCCCCTGACTCCAGTTCGGCGCAGCGGCTGAAGAAAAAGACCTGTGAACGGCAGCGTTTCGCCATAGCCTTAACATTTTCATCGTCCTGATTTAATACCAGATAATCCTGCGGTTGCTGATTGGCAAAAATCAGTTCCTTGACAGCGCCATAACCGGCAAACGAGCCGTGTCGATCAATATGATCGGGAGTCAGGTTGAGAATCACGGCAATATGCGGCTGAAAAGCACCGACCGTTTCGAGTTGAAAACTGGAAATTTCCGCAACGACATAGCCCCGGGAGCTAACCTGGCTTACTTCCTGCGCTAAGCCAACCCCGATGTTGCCGCCAATTACCACTTCGCCATACTTCGTTTTCATCATTTCACCGAGCAGCGTCGTCGTGGTGGTTTTACCATTGGTGCCGGTGACTGCCGCAATCGGCGCTTTGCACAACCGTCCCGCCAGTTCGACTTCGCCCCAGACGGGGATCTGTAGACGTAACGCCGCTTGCGGCAAAGCATGATTGATTGATATGCCCGGCGATAAAATCAGCAAATCTTTGCCGTCAAGCAAAGCTTCATCCTGTCGCCCCAGCGCCAGTTCCACCTTGCCGATCAGTTCGTCCAGCCCCTCGGCATGTTTGAGTTCGCCGCGCTCTTTACCATCCGCCAGCATCACCCGCGCCTTTTGCCCCAGCAACGTCGCCGCCGCGGAAAATCCACTCACGCCGGCGCCAAAAACTAAAACATTTTTCCCTGACAGCTCCATTTATTTTAGCCCTCCAACTGTTGAAGATAATACAACCCATAGTCCCAGCAGGCCGCAAACCAGACCAACCAGCCAAAATACGCCAACCACCTTGGTTTCCGACCAGCCGCCCAATTCAAAATGATGATGCAGCGGGCTCATGCGAAACACGCGCCGCCCGGTAGATTTAAATGAAATGACCTGGATAATCACCGACAATGCCTCCGCGACAAAAATCGCGCCAATCAGCGGCAATACCAATTCGGTCCGGGTCAGTACCGCGCCGGCCGCCAATGCGCCGCCCAGCGCCAGCGACCCCGTATCACCCATGAAAATTTTGGCCGGATGACGATTGTAAACGAGAAAACCGAGGCAAGCACCGGTGACTGCGGCAAAAAATCCTGCCACCGCCAACTGCCCCAAATAATAGGCGATACCGGCATAAATTCCCATTGCAACGACGGAAGTCCCCGCCGCCAGCCCATCCAGTCCATCGGTCAGATTGACTGCATTCGTCGTACCGACAATGATAAAGAATACCAGGGCATGAAACAAAAAACCAACATCCCAGCGCTGATCCAGTCCGGGAATCCAAAGTTCTGTGCCCCGCCCCATAGTTTGTGTGACCAGCCAGGAAAACAGCAACGCGATCACAATCTGCCCAAATAGCTTCTGTTTTGCCTTCAGACCCAGATTACGCTTCAGCACGACCTTGATATAATCATCGATAAAGCCGAGTCCGCCGCATGATAGCGTGACCATCAACATTAGCCAGGCTTGCGGCGAGTCGCGGTAAACAACCAGTACCGCCGCCGTAATCCCGGCCAGTAGCATCAGTCCGCCCATGGTCGGCGTGCCGGTTTTCGCTTTATGCGCCGCCGGCCCATCCTCCCGGACCACTTGGCCGAACTTCAACCGCCTGAGCAACGGAATCGCCAACGGGCCAAGCAAAACAACCACGCCGAATGAACAGGCCAAACCCAAAAATATAGCTTCCACGAACCCTTATCCCTCCGACGCTGGTGCAAAAACTGTTAACACCTTTTCCATCTGCATGCCCCGTGACCCTTTGACCAACAATGTATCGCCCGGCAACAACCGCTTTTGCAATTCGCTAATCGCCTGTTGATGGTCAACGCAGGCAACCACGTCCGCAACGCCGTGCAAAGTCGCCGCTGCCGCGGCATAGCCGGCCATTTCACCGACCGTCAATACGATCACAGCGCCGACATCAGCCAGTTGTTTACCAACACGTTCATGCGCCTGACGAGAGGCCTCCCCCAGTTCCAGCATGTCACCGATGACAGCGATTTTACGTCCTGGGGCGATCTCGCCGAGCACATTCACCGCCGCCGCCATCGACAACGGACTCGCATTATACGTATCATCGATAATAGTAATCTCCGCCTGTCGGCGGATATTCAGCCGCATCTTGCCCGGCTGGTAATCAGCCAGCCCGGCGGCGATCTGGGCATAGTCCACTCCCAATAAGCGACCGACCGTAATCGCCGCCAGTGCATTATATACAGTATGTCTGCCCGGCAAAGGAATAAAGACCGGGAACCGACTCTCTCCCTCGCGGCATTCAAACGATACACCCTGGATCGTCTGAACAATATTGGTTGCCTGAATATCCGCCGCCGCATCCACTGCAAAAGTGTGAATCTTCGCCGCTGTTTTCTGCTGCATTGCCTGGACAAAATGATCGTCTGCATTCAGTACGGCGAACCCGCCGGCCGGCAACGCTTCAATCAGTTCGGCCTTGGCAGCGGCAATGTTTTCGACTGTGCCCAGTCGCTCCAAATGGGTCTCGCCAACATTGGTCACCACACCAATCGTCGGCAACGCAATCGAGGCCAGTTCGGCGATTTCGCCGCGGCCCCGCATCCCCATTTCAACGACAGCTGCCTGATGCGACCCGTCCAGTCGCAATAAAGTCTGCGAAAGACCAATTTCATTATTAAAGTTCGCTTCAGTCCGCAAAACATTCAGCTTCGTTGACAGGACAGCGGCGATCATATCTTTGGTCGAAGTTTTGCCGTTGGAACCGGTCACCGCAATCAGCGGCAATTGAAACCGGCAGCGATGAAACCGGGCCAGGTCTTGCAAGGCAATCCGCGTATCGGCAACCAATACAACCGCCGCCTGCGTTGTGACAGTCAGCGGGCGCGATATGACAACCCCGGCTGCGCCCTGGCGGATCGCTTCCTGCACATAATCATGTCCGTCGAACCGCTCACCGGACAAAGCAATATATAACACTCCCGGCGTCAGCGTGCGAGTATCGGTGCAAATTCCGTCAAACTGCCGACCTGGGCTCTCGGCAACACAGGCGCCGCGCGTTGCCGCCAGCACTTCCGCTAGTGTAAACCGCGCTGTCATTGTCCACCTCCGGCCCATTCCCGCACAACTTCCCGGTCATCGAAATGAATCGTCCGGTCGGCCAGAATCTGATAAGTTTCATGTCCTTTGCCGGCCACCAGAATCACGTCGCCCGGTCCGGCCATAGCCAAAGCCCGCTGAATTGCCTGCCTGCGGTCGGTGATCTTTTCCGTCCGGCTTTGCGCTTCGGCAGATGCTATGCCGGCCATGATCTGGCTGATAATGAATTCCGGATCTTCCGAGCGGGGATTATCTGAAGTCACGATAACCTTATCGGCATAGCGGGCAGCCAGCGCGCCCATAATTGGCCGCTTGGTCCGGTCACGGTCGCCGCCGCAGCCAAATACCGCGATCAACCTGCCGCTGACAAACTGTTTTGCCGTACGCAGCACGTTTTCCAACCCGTCCGGGGTGTGAGCATAGTCGACAATCACGCTGAACGGTTTTCCAATATCGACCCGCTCGAACCGGCCCGGCACATGCGAAAACGTCTCCAGCGCCGCTTTGATCTCATTGGCGTCAATTCCTTCGGCATAAGCAACGCTAGCTGCCGCCAGCAGATTATAGACGTTGAACAAGCCCGTCAGACGGGAGTTAATTAACAAGTCATCCATTGCACCAACAATCCGGAACTGGCAACCTTCGGGACGAATGATCACATCCACCGCCCGCAGGTCAGCTTCCTGTTCGATTCCGTAGGTGATTGCCCGCGCTTTGGTCTCTTCCAGCATAAACCGGCCAACCGGGTCATCCAGATTGACAATCGCGGTTTTGCCTGGCTTCATGGTATCAGCAGCGTCGAGCTGGCGAAACAGTTTCGCCTTGGCGTCCCGGTATGAGTTCAAATCACCATGAAAATCCAGATGGTCCTGGGTCATGTTGGTGAAGACCGCGGCGTCAAATTCGCAGCCCGCCACACGGCCCAAGGCCAGCGCGTGGGAAGATACCTCCATCGCGACAGCCGACATACCGCCCGACGCCATCTCGGCCAAAGCAGCCTGCAGGTCCAGCACATCCGGCGTTGTATTCTTCACCGGCAGTATACGGTCGCCGATCAATGTATGCAAGGTGCCGATCACGCCGCAGGGACGACCGGCCCGGTTGAATACATCCCGGATAATATGAGTTGTCGTCGTTTTGCCATTGGTTCCGGTCACACCAATCATCCGTAGCCGTTTGGCCGGGTCGCCAAAAAACCAGGGCGAAATCGTTTCCAAGGCTTTTTTTACATCCGCCACCAACAAAACCGGGACGGAACCCGTATCCGCCACCGGACGTTCGGCCAAAATCGCCACGGCGCCTTGGCGAATTGCCTCACTGGCAAAATCATGGCCATCGACCGTGGCGCCGGGAATGCAAACAAACAGAGTCCCTGGCTCCACCTTGCGCGAGTCGTGGACCAGGGTCAAAATCAATGGATTATCAGTTTGCGGGTTCTGCCATTCCACTTGGGGCAGTTTTGCCGCAATATCATTCAGTGACGTGTTCATGGGAACCTCCCTGTCCAATCATTTCATGGCCATTATTCTATCACTTTTTGCTACAACCGCCAAACAAAGAAGCAGGTTACGCACCTGCCTCTTTGTCACCTTGCTTTATGCGCTTCGGCCCGGGCATTGCCGAACAAAATCGAACTACGGGCTGCCACCATTTCAGCCGAACCAGCTTTGACCGGTTTGGCCGTCTTGGCAACGTTGGTGTCCTTCGCCACAATATATACTGCCTGTGGCTTGATCATACCCAATTGTGTTGTTGCAATCGCCTGAATTCGCTGCGGCGATTTCAGCCGCGCCATTTCCAGCCGCAATAACTCATTCTGTTTTTCCACCCGGGTCAAACAAGCTCTAGCCTGGACCAATTCATAGCCAGCCTTGACGATTGACGAACTGCCCCAGGTCACAAACATTGCCAGCAAACCAACGACAATCGCCGATACCACGCACTCCGTGCGCAAACACCTGCGTGGTTGTGCCAACGAACATCGCTCTGTTTTATCCGGCAACAAAGACTCTTTTCGTTCACGAATACGTGACATCAGCCTGACCCTCCTGTCCAATCTTCTCAGCAATTCTCAGTTTTGCACTGCGGGAACGTGGATTATTTTCTATTTCTTCCGCTGAAGGCGCAAGCGACTTTCCGCACAATTTCAGTACGGCCTGTGGATGGCAAATACAAAATGGCGCTTTCGGCGGGCAAGTGCAGCGGCCCAATAAACCAGCAAAAACATTTTTCACGATCCGGTCTTCCAGAGAGTGAAACGAAATCACACCAATCCTGCCACCAGGGGCCAGGCGGCCGATTGCATTTTTCAGAGCGCCGGCCAAAATCCGCAATTCACCATTTACTTCAATTCGAATCGCCTGAAACGTCCGTTTGGCCGGATGCGGACCCTGCCGGCGCGCTGCCGCAGGAATCGCCGCCGTGATTACCTCGACCAGTTCGGCAGTATTCTGCAACGGAGTTTTCTGGCGGGCTTCCACGATAAACTTGGCAATCCGGCGAGCCCAGCGTTCTTCGCCATATTCAAAAATAACCCGGTTCAATTCATCTTCCGAGTATCCATTGACTACTTGCTGTGCTGTCAGTAGCTGAGCCGGATCCATCCGCATGTCGAGCGGCCCTTCTTTCATATAGGAAAAACCACGTTGCGGCAGATCCAATTGATGCGAGGAAACGCCCAAATCAAACAGAATCCCGTTCACCTGTCCAACGCCTAATCGGGTCAACAACATATCAATCTCGGCAAAATTCCCCGGAACCAGCCGGACCTGTGAGGAAAAACGAACAAGCTTTGCCGTAGCAGCAACCAACGCCGCCGGATCCCGGTCAAAGCCGATTAACATTCCCTGCGGACTCAAGCGTTCCAAAATTGCCGCGGAGTGTCCGCCGCCGCCCAAAGTGCAGTCGACATAGATCCCGTCGGGATCCGTAACAATCCCGTCAACGCTTTCTGTCAGCAATACCGTTTCATGACGAAAAACATCCTGCATCATCAAATACCAAAGTCAATCAGTTGTTCGGAAAGTTGTTCCACTGTCGGCCCCATCCGTTCATTATAATTTTTCCAGGCTTCTTTATTCCAGATCTCCACTCGGCTGGCTACGCCAATGACCACAACATCTTTCTCCAATTTCGCATATTCCCTGAGATTGGGCGGCAGCAATACCCGCCCTTGCTTATCAGCTTCCAGTTCTGCCGCACCCGAGAAAATATAGCGGGAAAAAGCCCGTGCTTCGGGCTTTACCAATGACAACTGCTTTAGTTTTCCTTCCAGCGCGGCCCATTCTTCCATGGTATAAATGAACAGGCATTCATCCAGGCCGCGGGTTGCAATAAATGTTTCACCAAGGCCTTCCCTGATCTTGGCCGGCAAAATCAGACGTCCCTTGCCGTCAAGAGTATGCTGGTATTCCCCCATGAACACATTTATCCACCCCCTCGCCCAAACTTATCCACCACATCTCACCACATCATACCACTTTACGTTATTATTATTCGAAAAACATAAAAAAAATCCTTCAAAAAAATGAAGGATTAGCAAAAATATTTAAAGTCAGGACTAAAGTCCTACTGGGATACCTCGATAACCCGGGCGGCCAAAATTTCACGCAACCGGTCCGGCGCAATCGGCAAAGCCGAATTTGCTGTCCCGGCCGCCGCATAAACGACCTCATATTCGTACAGGCTCTGGTCCAGACAAATCGTGATCGAGCTGTCCAGGCCGAACGGGCAGACACCACCCGGAGCAAAGCCGGTGTAACGCAAAACACTGTCAGCATCAGCAAAACGCACTTTTTTGGCATCCAACTCCTTACCCAGTTTCTTGGTATTGATTTTACGATCGCCGCAGGCAACAACCAGCACCGGATTTCCGTCGGCCAAAAACATCAGCGTTTTGGCTATTTGCGCCACTTCGACCCCGACTGCAGCTGCAGCAAGCTCTGAAGTATGCGTGCTTTCATCAAACAAAATAATCTGCAAATCCGGATACGGCGCTAACGCCTGCTTTACTTTTTCCAAAGCGGTAGTCATAACTTCCTCCAAAAATCGTTTTTTCTTGTCGCAGCATAAATCCACTGAGCCGACAAAGATATTCTACTGCAACAAAATCAAAAAATCCAGCAAGACAGAAGAATCGCGCCTATGGTATACTTTAATCATAAACATATGGAGGTGTTGTCCATGGCTACCATTGAAAAAACTATGAGCATTATCGATGTGGTGCAAAAATACCCGCAAACTGCCGAAGTCTTCATGAATTTCGGCATGGGCTGTCTGGGGTGCATCGCGGCCCGGTTTGAAAATATTGAACAGGGCGCAATGGCGCACGGAATCAATACCGATGAGCTCGTCGCCGATCTGAACAAAGCCGTCGAGTAATCTCTCGCAAAATCTGATAGAAAAGCCGGACCGTATCCCTTAGTGCTAAACTGCAGGGACAGGGTCCGGCTTTTTTATTTGCCTCGATTTCGAATAAGAAAACGCAGAACTTACAGC
>JBGSKE010000096.1:0-5990 GCA_041741355.1 Negativicutes bacterium
CGACCGCCGCCCGGATCATATCGGCGCAGTCGGTATGGGCTTGCATGTTAAAACCGGCGTCAAGCAGCAATGCGGCATTTAAGCCGCAAAGGCATTGTTTCAGGTCGGGCAGGATTTCAAACGAGCTGCGTAGCGCCGTCAAATCTCGTGCATTGGCGGTGCCCACCTCTATTCGGGTCAGGATTCGTTCCAGGTCATATACTGATTTCAGCGCTTCACGCAAAGAAGTGCGGGCACGCGGATTTTCCACCATTTCGCCTACTGCATCATGCCGACGGCGAATCTCCAGCAAATTGAGCAGTGGCGATTCCAACCATTGGCGCAGCAATCGCCCACCCATCGCTGTAACTGTAAAATCAAGCACGGCAAGCAGGCTGCCGCGCTTACCGCCTTCGCGCATATTGCGACTAATTTCCAGATTGCGCAAGGTAGTACCGTCCAGCAATAATACATCCTGCAGGTTGAAGCGAGTCAATCGGTTGATATGGGTCAGATCCGATTTCAACGTTTGATGCAGGTATTGCAGTAGGCGAGATATCGCGCAGTAAGCAGCGGTCTCGCCGGGAATATCTGCTGCCGGAAAATGTTGCGCCGGTAAATCACGCTGATCTTTTGTTTCATCGGCGATAAATGTGGTCAGCGTGCAATTGGACAGACGCGTGTGCAGAAAGGCCTTCACTTCGTCCCAGCGTTCGAGTTTGCCAGTCAGAATCAGTTCTGCCGGCGCCAGACGGGAAATCTGATTCAATAAGGCCGCGTAACGGTCAGCGCCTTTAAATAGCGTCCAGGTGCATTCCCCTGTGGAAATATCGGCAGCAACCAACCCCAGGTCGGTTTCGTGTTCAGCAACCAACGCCAAATAGTTGTTGCCGCGCTCCGCCAACGCCGATTCGAACAAGATTGTTCCCGGCGTGACAACGCGAACCACTTCCCGTTTGACGATGCCTTTGGTCGTTTTGGGATCTTCAACTTGCTCGCAAATCGCAACGCGATAGCCTTTGGCGATTAACCTGGCGATATAGCCTTCCACCGCGTGATAAGGAACGCCGCACATAGGGACGCGATTGCTGTTGCCGGCTTCGCGCGAAGTGAGGGTGATTTCCAACTCCCGCGACGCCAGCTCCGCATCATCAAAGAAAAGTTCATAGAAGTCCCCCAGCCTAAACATCAGCAGGTCTTGCGGATGCTGCCGTTTCACTTACCGATATTTTTACATCATCGGTGTATAGTTAACTGCGTTATTCAGTCCTTTCCGTGACTGCGTCTCCGCGGAGCAGGAATGTTTGGGCTGATGTGATGGCAACTTGGCGAGTTCGGCCGTGTAAATCATCGGGCTGGGCCGACCAGAGGACAATTCGATTTTGGCGGGTTCGGCCGGAAAAAACGGCGGGATCTGTTTTACTGGGGCCATCGGCCAGCACTTCCACCGACTGACCGATCCACTGCTGGTTCGCCTGCAAACTGATGCTGTTTTGCAAATCCATTAAGCGTTGCAGCCGCTCTTTTTTAACTGACAAGGGGACTTGATTCTCCATTGCGGCTGCCGGCGTGCCGGACCGTTTGGAATAAAGGAACGTGTAGGCGGAGTCAAATTTCATTTCGGCGACGAAAGCCAAGGTTTGTTCAAACATTTCATCCGTTTCACCCGGAAATCCGACAATAATGTCAGTGGTGACGCTAATTTGCGGGATGGCGGCTCTCAGCTGCGCCAGATGACGCCGATAATCGCCGGTCGAATAATTTCGGTTCATGCGACGCAGGATTTCGTCGCAACCGGATTGCACCGGCAAATGCATATGTTCACAGATATTTTTACCGCGGGTCATCACTTCAATCAGCGATTCGCCAAAATCTTTGGGATGTGAGGTCATGAAACGAATCCGCCGGATGCCGCCATGCAAATCCACTTGCTGCAATAACCGGGGAAAATTCCATTCGCCAGGCAGGTTTTTGCCGTAGGAATTTACGTTCTGCCCGAGCAGCGTGATTTCTTGCCCGCCTGCCAAAGCGAACGCCTGCACTTCATCCAGTATCATTTCAAAGGGACGACTGCGTTCGGCGCCGCGAACATACGGGACAATGCAATAACTGCAATAATTGTCGCAGCCATACATGATGGGAATCCAGGCGCTGATACCCTGATGGCGTTTCTGCAGGGAGTCCGATCCTAATCCGTCGCCAATAAATTGACCAGACTCGACGATCCGTTTTTTTGACTGGCTTTCCTGCAGGATTTCAGCCAGACGGTCGATGTTTTGCGTACCCAAAACAATACTCACATGCGGCGCCCGGCGAAATATTTGCTGCTGATCTTTTTGCGCCAGGCAGCCGGCCACGATGATTACGGTAGCCGGCTTTTGTTCCTTTATGTGTTTTAGTGCACCGATGTGGCCAAAAATCCGATTTTCGGCGCTTTCGCGCACGCAACAGGTATTGATGACAATTACATCTGCGTTGTCGCGCTGGTCACAATGCACGTAGCCCAACGTTTCCAACTGGCCGGCGATTCGTTCTGAGTCGCTCAAGTTCATTTGACAGCCGAAACTCTCAATATAGTAAGTCTGAAATTTCATCACAAGTCCTTTCCAGAGTCGCCGTATTGAACATTGAACACAAATGAGCTCTACCGGAGCAAATCCAGCAGAGCGCGCCCAGTGAACATATTGATCACGACTTCGAAGTTTTTTTTGCAGGAAGGATCATCCGAATACTGGAGTAGATGACCAGTACGCCGAATATCTTTTTTAATACCACGCCATCAATCAGTTGGACTAGATTGGAACTAAGCAGGCTGCCGATAATCGAACCGGCTGCCAGTAGCAATGCCATACGATATTGAAATAGATTCGACTGGCGCAGCTTGATAATGGCAACGATTACCGTCGGAATGATTACCAGCATCGAAATCCCTTGCGCCAGGTGCTGCGGGACCGCCAATAACAAGACCATCATCGGCACCAGCACCACTCCGCCGCCCACGCCCATGATTCCCGTAAGAATCCCGGCGCAAAAACCCAGGCCAACGATAAACAGAAAACTATCCATTACCATACCATCCGCAGGCCGACCAGCAATAACATGACGCCAAAATAGCGTTTCAATTGATGCGCCGGAATTCGTTTCAAAAAATGTGCGCCAACTGCCGCGCCTGCCATTGCACCGATCGCCAGGCTAAATGCCATGACATAATCTAGTTGCTGATGCTGGCTATAAACGAAGCTGCCGGCGATTGCCGTGGGAAAAACCACCAACAACGAAGTCGCATGAGCGGAATGCTGCGGCAACGCCAAATAGCCAACCATGATCGGGACGAGGAAGATCCCTCCGCCCACTCCCAGCAAGCCGCTCAAGATACCAATGCCAAAACCGATGGCCAATAATTTTACATCAAGGGTCGACAACCGATCACCTTCTTATCAGAGGTCCGTTTCCGAGGTGTTTTGTTCCTCCATGAAACTTCGATATTTGTCATAAATTATCCGCAATGATGTCATAATTGCTTTTTTCGCGCTACCCTGATATTGCTTGTCAATAATCCGCAAAACCGTTTCGGGTCCATGTTTCAAAGAGTGTCCCAATAAGGTGTTGGACACATACTTTCTGGCGACCGATGTAGCCAACGTGCAATCAGCTTCAACGATCTCGCCGGTATCAACCCGAACAACGAGAATGACTCCGATGACCTTGTACATTTCACTCGCAGTGATTCCCACCGGAAGTTTTGCGTACCCGGAAAAAAGAACTAACCCGTCATCATTAGCTGCCAAGTTTCACCTCTGCCTCCTTTCTGCCTAATTTTTTGATTCGACGACTATTCCCTGCACATATATATTGATGTCGCTAACGGTCATCCAAGTCATGTATTCGACCTGCGTCTTGATACGATCCTGGGCGGCATGAACAACATCCGGGATATTGACGCCGTAACGCACCGTTACAGTTAATTTTAGCACTATACCCCGCTCCGGGTTTTCCATGTTTTTTACCGAGATTCGGCTTACCGCTACCAAAGAGTGGTCTTTGAGCAGCTCCTCGCGGACGATCATTGCCACGGCGCGTTCCGTGATAATCAGTTTGCCGAACACAGAAAAGCGATTGGGGCGAACGACCGATACTTCACCAAAATGGTAACGCGGTTGACGCGGCGTCTTAGAAAACAAACGCATTGGGTCGATCATAAAATTGGGGAAATGCGGCTGCAACTCAATTTTTGGTACAGGCACAATATGCTTGTTCTGGGTGAGGCGGGTTTCACGAGCTTTCATAATGGCTGCCGGCGTTGACACGTCCTGAATTCTGATGACTTTGGACACCGGCGGCAGTTTTAAAGCATGCACGATTCGATCGACCATATTGCGCGAAGTCCCCAATACCAAGACCCGGGAAACCTGAAGTTGGTTTAAAGCATCGCGAACTTGTTGCGCATGATCTTCATCAATGAAGATCGCCTTTTTGACCGAGCGAATTTTATTGGTTTCATACTTGGCGGATGAACCGGCAATAATCTTATTGTCTTTGATTAATATTCCATCGTCAATCAGTACGTCAGCGCCGCAATCATGCGCCACTTTAGATGCACGATGGCTTTTCCCGGTACCTGTCGGCCCGATGAAAGCAATTACTTCCAACAATCTGCCCTCCCGACAGGAATACTCAACTGAAAAAGAACAGGACCTGCCTGTAGCCAAGTCCCGCTCCAACGCACTATCTCGGCTCAACGATCAACTTGATGGCTGTTTTTTCTTCCCCGTCAATCAAGATATCGGTAAATGCGGGGATAAAGATTAAATCAATCCCTTGTGGAGCTACAAAGCCTTTGGCAATGGCTACTGCCTTGGCGGCCTGATTCAATGCGCCCGCGCCGACGGCCTGCAATTCAGCTGATCCGTGCTCTCGTATCACGCCGGCCAACGCACCGGCGACAGCATTGGGGTTCGATTTTGCTGATACTTTCATAATAGCCATCAGGAGCGTACACCTTCTTTCGACGCAGTCACTTTCCTTTCTGTTCGTCGAAGAAGAAAAAAACTCCTGCATTTATTATTTGCTAAATACTAAAACTCGACCATTTTCGCGTAATGCGGTGAGATTTTTCGGTGTCCGCGAAAATTTAACATTCTCTAGCATACTGTCAATAAAATCGTCAGGAAAGCCAAACTCGTCCACCATATCAGGCACAAAATCAGACTCATCCAGCAGGATTCTGTCTTTAAAATGCTCCGAAAGCAAGGTGATGATCAGCGATAATTCCCCACGGGTCAGGCTGGCCAGATCGCGGCCAATTGACAGCAGGCAGAATTTTTCATAGGGTTGCTTGGTTTCGATCTGGAATACCGTGGGCGTTTGCCCGGTGATATGTTGATAGGCGCCCAGAGTGTCCATGATTTGTTGTTGAAATTTTTCAATTTCATCAGTTGGCACAGATTGCGCCAACATGAAATTTAACCAAAGTACCTGCTTTTTGGAATCGATTTTGACCGTTCCGATCTGGGGAAATCGTACTAATATCGAAATTAATAGACTTACACTGTCAGAAGAGCGTGATTCTGACAGACTCACTCTAGACATTTTCATCTTTACTCGCCTCTTTTCATCAACCCAAAAATCCGGAAACGACCTATGAAAGGTCGTTTCCAAATCATTTAGCCTATCGAAACATGGGATTTCTTTGTAATCTACTTTGCGTAATCAACGGCGCGCGTTTCGCGAATCACCGTTACCCTGATTTGTCCGGGATAATCCATATCAGATTCAATTTGTTTTACGATATCTTTTGCCAATCGTATCGATGCCAAATCGTCGATCTTATCCGGCTTGACCATAATTCGAACTTCGCGTCCAGCTTGGATCGCATAGGATTTGTCTACTCCTTCAAAGGAGTCGGCGATTTCTTCCAATTTGGTCAATCGCTTGATATAGCTTTCGAGGGTTTCGCGACGGGCGCCGGGTCTAGCGGCTGAAACTGCATCCGCAGCGGCCACGAGAACCGC
>JBGSKE010000097.1:0-6589 GCA_041741355.1 Negativicutes bacterium
CAATTCCTGCTGATTCGCTCCACCGACAACGAAAAACAAACTGCGCTAGGTCGGTTTGACGGCAGCAAAATCGTTCATCTTAAATATCGCAATCATACACCCTTTGGCGTAACGTCGCGCAATGTCGGACAGCTCTTTATGCAGGAATGCCTGATGCTTGGCGCTGATGAAGCGCCGCTCGTCATTATCAAAGGACCAGCCGGCACCGCCAAAACCTTCTATTCGCTGGCAGTTGGCCTGCACCGCTTCATCGATTGCCGGCCGCGCGACTACCACCATTTACTGATCTGTCGCCCCAACGTGCCAATGGATGAAGATATTGGCTACCTGCCCGGCTCGGAGCAAGAAAAAATTGATCCTTACATGCGCGCTGTGCGCGACAATCTATTTACGCTGATGTCCGGTCACAGCATGACCGAGTCCAAAGAAATCGAACAAGTGGAAGATACGGTGCAGATGCTGTTCGATAAACGGGTCATCCAGACAGAAGCGCTGGCCTACCAACGAGGGCGTTCCTTGCAAAGGTACTGGATGATCCTCGATGAAATGCAAAACTCGACTCCACGCCAAACCAAAGGCGTCATCACCCGCCCTGGCATTGGCACCAAGATTATTTTGCTTGGGGATCCTGAACAAATCGACCATCCTTTTCTGGACAGCCGGACCAATGGCTTGGTATACGCATCGGAAAAAATGAAGGGCAGCAGGTTCTGTTTCCAGGTGAGCCTGACTTATGAGGAGTGCGAACGCTCGCCGCTGGCGGCGGAAGCAGCAATCCGGCTCTAATAACTGTCTAGTCTGTGTTATTCTATTATACTTGGACTTTCGCGACAAATCATGAATAGACGCACTAAGCATTACGAAAGAAGGGACGATGCAATTGAAAGGAACGGTAGTTGCCACCTGGATCCAGACCGCCAGGATCCTTTGGGGAACTGAAGTGACCGAACAGGCAATGAAAAAAGTCGGCTGGCCCCATGATAGACTTTTTTCGCCAACCGAAGATGTCGACGACGCTAAACCCAAAGCCTTTGCGGCAGAACTCGCCGCCCTGACCGGCAAACCCCAGGATGAAATCTGGATGGCAATCGGCAAGGATAACATCAATACGTTTTTTAAGATCTACCCAGCTTTTTTCAAAAAAGAAAATCTGTATTCCTTTCTGCGTTCAATGTTTGACGTTCATGTCATCATCACCAAGCGAATCCCCGGCGCCAATCCGCCAGAACTGCTAATCAAGCCGATTTCAGAAACCGAAGCAATGCTGTCCTACCGTTCGCAGCGTGGCATGTTTGGTTATTTGAAAGGTCTGTTGGCCGGCGCCGCCGAGCATTTCAAAGAATCGATCCACACCGAAGTCGCCGCCTCGTCTGCTGACAGCATGTCCATCAAAATCCGCTTTCCGCAGCCCATCCGCAACACAGTTTCTCACGGATTGAACCGCGCCCTCTCGTTTGGCATCTTCCGCAGCGTAGCGGTCAAGATCGGCCTATTGTCAACCGTACTTGGCGTTGCCGTGTCCATCGCCCTGCCGGCGGTCGGACTTACCGCACCGCTTTGGGGCGCGGTGGCCGGCGGGATTGCTGCACTAGTTTCATCGCTACTGCTGCTGCAGCCGATACAGAGCGTGCTAAAAGAAATTCAGACTATGCAGGAACGGCAGTACTTCATGGAAACCCAGTTTTCTTCGAGTGACGAATTCGAAGCGATCATGGAAGGGCTGTCCGACTATAAAACCCGTCTGAAACGCGAATTTGTCGGATTCAAAGGCATCGCCGACGAAATGAACAAATACGCGGACGATTTCAACGGACTAGCGGAAAAAATGAAGTCCACCTCCAATGAAATCACCGGCGTCGTGCATGACGTGGCTTCCGCCGCAATGCATCAGGCGGAAAGCACCACCGAGTCAGTCGCGATCCTCAATGGTAACCTGGCTACACTCAAGCAGGTTCTCAGCGAGCAGGATAAAAATAAAAGCCGCCTGGAAGCAGCGGTTTCAGAGATCAGCCAGGGCTTCCGCGCTGTGGAAGTATCCAGTCAAAAGCTGGGCCATAGTATGGAACAATTTGCCGACGTGAAAAAATCGGCCGAGAACCTGGAAACCCAGGCCACCCGCATCAATGAAATTACCGCCATGGTTTCGGCGATTGCCGCCCAAACCAACCTGTTGGCCTTGAACGCTGCCATCGAAGCGGCTCGCGCCGGCGAACACGGTCGAGGCTTCGCCGTGGTTGCCGAAGAAGTCCGCAAACTTGCCGAGCAGTCTCAACAGCACTCCGAAAGCATCTCGATTGACCTGAAAGTCCTGATGGATATCATCAACAGTGTCGTTTCGATGATCGACGCCGAATATAACGTGTTGGCCTCGGAAGCCAAGCAATTAACGGGCGTCGTGGCCGACAACAACAGGCACATTGATAACGTGCATCTGGTTGCCGAAAACATCGTAGACATGATCAACAAGCTGGAAACCGAAATGAAAGGCCTCAACCAGGTCTATGGCAAAATTGAAAACCTGGCTGCCATTTCTGAAGAGAACTCAGCCGCCAGCGAGGAAGTCAGCGCGGCAGTCCAGGTATACAACGAAAAACTGCACGACATGATGGCCCGCATCGTCGACTTCAAGGTCGTTATCGGCCACTTCAGCGAAGATGTGAACCAATACCGAACCTGATCAAAAGCAAAGGACCGATTTCCGACGGCAAAAAACCGGGCGGAAGTCGGTCCTTTTTTGTTGCCCATAGTAGCCGTTTGCCTCTACTTCGGTTCGAATGCATCAAACACCTGGCCGAAGTTGATCCCGGCAACGATTTTGTTGCGATACAGATTGTGCAGGCGTTGACAGGCATCGGACAGATGCTGCGACTTCATTCCGTGCTGCAGCGATAGACTGGCTTCAATATAGGCAGCCAGATGATCACAAATCTTGAGCACCTTGCCATCCACCGGACTAAATTCGGCTGCGTTATAACGCTCAGAGATTTCTTCATTGGTAAATCCCTTATGAATGACGCCGTCAATCTTTACTTTATTAGCAAATTCATCTTCAATAAAATAATAAATTTCCTCATGCCAGGAGGCCGGCAACAACGGCAGCAGCTTTTCGTCCACCAGGACTTTTTCATATTCCTTGATGATTTCTTCAATCCCGGCTACCGAGCTCTTGACCGGCGAAACAATATCGCGGGTCAATACTTCCGGCAGATCATGAAACAATGCGCCAAAATAATTATTAATGAGCCGTTGCGGACAAGCCCCCATTTCCAGCGAACAAAGATACGACAGCATTGCCACAATCAGCATGTGCCCCAGCACCGAAGTTTTCGGCACACGCGGCGTCTGCGCCCAGCGCTGCTGAAATCGCAGCTGGCCGCAAAAATCGATGAAACCGAATGATTTTTTACCCAGTAGCAATTTTTGCACGCCCAGCAGATCATAATGATCCTCAATCTGGTTCTCCAGTTCAGCCTTTGTCTGCTCTATGCCGTAAATGAACGGGGTCAGGTTATAAATAATTTTAAACTCCCAGTTGGTAGCCAGATAATGGGAAGCCCGCAAAATTCGACGTTCCAAAACGGCATGCCCTTCATCTTCAAAATAAGCGACAAACCGGTCGCGAAACCCGCCGGGAATTTCGCATATATCAGGGTCCAGTTGCTGCAATACCCAGCGGTTCAATTCTGTGCGTTTCGTCTGCATCAAACGATGATATACCGGCGGTTTCAGGTCGGTCAGCATCACCCGCTGCAAAAATTCAAACATGCCGCCTTCGATCAAAAGAGTCCAGTCGATCGGTTTACCGCGCTCCGTCTGTTCAAATTTGGCCAGAACATAAGCAATAATCATTTTATGGGCCTGCTTATCCAGTTCGGTCAGCTCGAACGGTCGTACATGATCGTTCCAACGTTGGATACTGGCTGCCTCATAAAATCGTTCAATCAATCCTTTTCGCATGTCGGTCCCACCTCCTCACTCCTTCTTTTCCAACTCCTCGAGACAATCTTCCGCCCACAGTACCAATGCTTCCGCCACAATATTCGAACGCCGCATCGTCATGCGCCGGTACATTGCCTGCTCAGAATTTTTTTTTGCGGCAGTTTCATAGTTGCGTTCCAAGATTGTAAAAGTAGATATTTCCGCCTGCTTTTCCCGAATGAAGCGACGCAACTGAAACTTCATTTCGTCGCGTGATGACCGGCCGCCCAAAAAAACCCGCAAAGCAAATTCATCACGGGACGGACTCAGCAGGGACACAGGAAATCGATTCATCCATTCGCCAAAAACCTGTTTACCTGACGGGTTAATCGTGTAGACTTTGCGATCCGGGCGGGTTTCCTGCACTTCGATTTCCGAATCTACCAATTCTTTGGCCTCCAATGTGCCCAATTCGCGATAAATTTGGCTCATCTGCGCCGGCCAGAACGAATTGAGTTCCTTGTCAAACAACAGCTTCAAATCATATCCGGTCATCGGGCGATCCAACAACAACCCGAGAATCGCATGCGGCAACGACATCTCTTCGCCTCCTTGAATTTCAAATCATTATATTTCCTTATTATTATTATATTATTCATATATGAAATGTCAATAAATGCCTGCGTTTTTTCTTCTTCGCTGCGGAAATTATTAGAGGAAAATTCGGCTGCATAGCGAATTATATAATTTAGGCAAATTTTAAAATCAAAAGGAGGCTATTTTTCGGTGACCCAAAGAAAAGTTTACATCACAATCCTGGCTTTTTTAATGTCCGCAGCCTTATCGCTGCCCACAGTATCCGCGGCAAAGAACGATGCTCCGCCGGCGCAAAAAGTAACTGTCAAAACAATCGGTTCGGTATCCTGCGCGGCAAATTCGATTGAGAAAAATGCTGACGGATCGCTCAAAAAATGCATTCTGACCGAAAACAAAACGGTGCCTGTAGCTGATATCTCTTGCCTGAGCGGCGGCCCGATCATGCTGGACGAGCAAGGCAACGTGACCCAATGTACACTCGCCGTAGACCGAAACTATCCTGATCCGATGGGTATCATCTGAGATGACGGAAAAACGATCGCTCTGCATCCCAACGGTACTCCATCCTTGTGTACGCTGGCCGCCGAAAAGAAAGCCGCTTTGCTTGGCGCTGTTTGTGCTATCAACACCGTTGCTGAATTCTACCCTGACGGAGCGCTCAAGCAATGCGTTTCGACAGTGGAGAAAAAAGTTCCTACGGCAGCTACCAAAGAAGTTTATGTCACAGAGTTTACCTGCGACAAAAACAAGCCTATCGGCTTCTATCCTGACGGCAAAGTCAGTCAATGCACGCCGATTGATTCGATTTACATGCGCGGCAAAGGAACTGCAATGGGCGGTGAACCTGCCGCCTTGCATCCGGACGGAAAAATCAAAGAGTGCACCTATACCTATCCGCTGTACCAAAATCGCAGCTGCAAAGTAGAAGCCCGCGCTTCCTTCCACCCGAACGGAAACTTCAATACCTGCACACTACCGGACGACAAGCCCGTAGGCAAAGCAGTCTGCAAGGCCGACGCCCCTGTCAGCTACTACCCAAATGGACATGTAGCTTCCTGCACTTTGGCGGCGCCCGCTGAGAAAAAACCCGGCACTGTGATTCCCGCCGGCGCCGTAGTCAAGTTCGACGCCAAGCAAGCGATCCAATAAATCGCAATAGCAAATCAACTAACACTAACAAAAAACCACGTTGTCGATACATTCGACAGCGTGGTTTTTTCTTTCACTCAACATTTTGACTTGTCGCGAGTTCGCTCAAGTCTCTTTATTGGTTTGATTGACGCTAAAATGATTCAAAATGTTAATCGTCGTAATCAAATGATTATTAAATATTTTGCGGGCAACTTCCAGCAGCTCGATAATCATTGGGTCGCGCAACGAATAAATAACTTTTGTGCCTTCCTTTTTGACATCCACGATACCTTTGCCTCGCAGCACAGCCAAATGTTGAGATACGGCTGAAGCTTCAATTCCCAATAGCGCCTGCATCTGATTGACATTCTTTTCGCCTTCCGACAAAAGTTCCAAAATACGGATACGCATCGGATGGGCCAACACTTTGAAAAAATCGGCCTTAAATTCTTGCAGCTGTCTGTTCACTCCGCCTTCACCCCTTCCGCCTAATTCCAAGTTCGTCACAGCGATTCAGCGCCAACAGAATTCCTTCAATCAAAGCTTGCGGCCGCGGCGGACACCCAGGGATGTAAACCGTAACCGGCAGAATTTGGTCGACACCGCCATGGCTGGCGTAATTTTGACCGACAATCCCGCCGCCGCAGGCGCAAGCCCCTACTGCAACTACCATTTTAGGCTCCGCCGCGGCATTATAGGTTTTTTTCACGGCCTCTTCCAAGTGCCGGGTTACACCGCCGTTCACCATTAACATGTCCGCATGGCGAGGCGACGCAACAAAATCAATGCCAAAACGTTGAATATCGTAAATTGGATTATTCAGAGTCGACATTTCAAAGTCGCAGGCATTGCAGGACCCTGAATCGACATGGCGTATATGCAGCGACCGGCCAAGCATGGCGCTAATCCGACGTTGCAATTCTTCTGCTTGGGCCAGATCGAT
>JBGSKE010000098.1:0-3491 GCA_041741355.1 Negativicutes bacterium
ACCCGGTAGCCGAAACAAACACTCCCGCATTTGTTGCCGGATAAGGCAGATTTGAAGTAGCTGGTCCATCCGACATCCCGCTGATCATGCCAGGTATGCCGGTGGCGATGGCCGCCAGCGCGATGGGGTCATCAAAGGCAACGAGCGTCGTAACATCTACTATAACATTGAGGATCGTATTCAGCGTATCTAGCAGGGAAGATTGCTGCGGCGCAACATAGCCGCTGGTACCGCGGCCCAGACTGTTGATGTTGATTTTATAAGTGGCTGATGGTTGTCCATTTGTGATTAAACTCATATTGATCGTACTCATGGAGGGCGCCGTTGCGCTTTGCGAATAAGCGTCGCCGTAGTAATTGGGTTTTGTGATCTTACCGGCGTCGCCATCAGGGTCACCGCCGAGAATCTTATAACCAGCACCGGCCGCAGCGCCCTGATTATTCAAATTGCTCATGGCCACCCATTGCGTAAAGCCATAATTGGTACCGTTTGTATTGAGAGTCCAGGCAGGAAACAGCGTAAACAGATTCATATAGCTGTTGTTTTTATTCCAGGTAACGGTATCAATCGGTGTAACGGTTCCTTTGATCGCGGCTGGTTGGGCCAGCGGCGCAACTTGGGTTACGACCGGCATTAAGGACGAAGGTGAAGTTGAGCTGGGCATAATATTGGCGATCTGTGACGTATTGCCACTGCTATTGGGGTAATTGACGCCCGACCAGCCTGCCGCAATCGGAAATCCTTGACTTTGGTAGGTGGACCCCTGGTTGTTGGAAATCGTTAAATTGATTGGTGACTGGGTCAAGTTGAGCAAAATTGTCGGCAAGACTCCATAGGTCTGCAACTGCATGGCTGTGCCGGCAGCAGGCGCCGCCAGACCGGTTACGGGGCCTGCAACAAGACTGACCGCCAAAATCACAGGCATAGCAATTTTGAATAGGGTTCCGCTGAACAAATACATGCACGATTCCTCCCTTTTTCTTTCAACTGTTCCTGTAGCACGCCTGCTATTTCACTTCAATGGTCCGTTCCAGTGAATCCAGCCAGGTTTTGTCGCTGTGCCGGAAAGTTTTGATCACAACTTTGTCTGGATACAGGTACAGCGAATTCGTCCAGATTACTTCCCGGTTCAGATCCGGATTTTGAATGTTGTGGACTCTTCCGTCATACAGATTGATTGGCGAATCAAAATCTTTGTTGGTCGCCGGTGTATGTGTATGACCTGACACCCACATGAAGACCTGGGGGTTCTGGCGAAGCAAATCCCTGATATCAGTTTCCGGCTGGGCAATAAATGAAGGTGTGTTGATATAACGATTATAGTTTGTCAGCGTTCCGGCCAGCGGTGCATGGGCAAAGACAATCGTCGGCCGGTTTCTGTTTTTGGCCAGAACTTCCTCCAGCCAGCTCATTTGCGCTTGAGAAAACTGGCAAAGCACTTTTGAGTCCAGGCTGTCCGTAGATAAGAACACCAGCAGGTACCGCCCGCTCTCCTGAGTAAAATACAATTGTTGCTGGCTGAACTCCCGTTTGAACCGCTCCAATTTAGCATGCCGTTCGTCTGGATTGCCGCGAATGAACTTAAAATTTGGGCCACGGCCAATATACATGTAATCATGATTTCCAACGATATAAGATACCGGCTTATTCAAACCAGCAAAAAAAGCTTTTGCAGCCGCATATTCTTCGTCGGTTCCATAAGACCCGGCCAAATCGCCAGTTACAACAATCCGGGCAACATCATCCCAACCATTGATGTCGGCGATAATATTCTGCTTGGCAGCCACAATCCGCTGTTCCTTGGCAGGGTCTGGCGTTTCGCGCGGCACGAATGGGAAGTGGGCATCGGACAGGATCAGGATGCGCTGATAGGCGGCTGGTTCGGCCCAGCCGCTGACAGGTCCCAGCCAACTGCAAAAAACTACAGCAACTGCAATTAATGACCAGACAATTTTTCTGTCGATTATATTCCGCATCAATACTCTCCGCCTTTCGTTGCCGCGACCTTCTTTTTGCAACTAAAACTATGGTTTTAAGAAGCCATTGTTGGAGTTGGGCACCGCCAGGAATAACAGCTGCATGTCGGTATAGCCGCCAGCCTGAATGATAACAACCAGGTCAAGGTTCTGGCCATCGCCGGCCACGGCGGAAAAGTTGGGATAAACCAGGCCAGAAACATTGAGGTAGTCCGGCGCAAGCACGGTAGTCCCCGGCGCTGATCCGTCCTTGCCAGTGAACGATTGCTGTCCGCCCAGTTTGGCAACGATCGGTTTCCAGCTCTTCAGACCGGTCGAGCCTTGGCCTTGCAACGCCTGTAATGTGAGAAAATGAGTCGTATTTTTGCCAACAGTGCTCCCCGGCACCATTTCAAAACTTTGCCAGCCGTAACTGTTGGTTCCGTCACCAAAACTGAGGGTTGTTCCGGGATACATATCTTCGTACATGCCTTGGAAAAATACAACATTGAACCCGACGGTGGAAGTCGCCGAAAAGTTCAGCGCAACGGTATTGCCTCCCTGACTGAAAGAGGAGCTGTTGAACACAATCGGCGCCGTTTCATAAAAGACGGTTTCCGAATAATTCGGCGTATTGCTGTTCTTGGATCCCGAGACCTTATTCTTCAACGACCATGCATTGTTCAAATTGCTCAACGCAATCTGGAAGGAATGAAAGGCAAAACCGCCGCCGAAGCCCGACATGGAAGGCGCCGGGTTATTGGGGTTCCAGGCCTTTTTATTATTGTTAAACCCAGCCAACCAAAGCGAAGTGAATTTTTGACTCGATGTCGTCATCCCCTGTAGCATCGCTGTCCCGGCTGGCCCGGGTCCGATGGAAATGTTCCAGGGAGTCATGTTGATAATGTCGAAAACGCCTAGGGTGGACACTTCGGGTTTGTTCTGATTGATGTTGTTCTGGTTATAGGCAACAATGCTGGCGTAAGGCGCCGGCGTCGCTGTGGTTAGACTGGTTGTCTCCGCTGCCATAGCAATGCTGGAAAATGCCGTTATGATCAGCAACAGGGAACAAAGCAGGATATTTCGTTTTGACATTGCCATTTCCTCGCTTTACAATTTATTTTTCCTTTTGCCTGTTGCCTATTTTTGCGCCAGCTTGCTCAGATACGGTTCAATCGCCGGCAGTGCTTTGCTGTGCTTTTCAAAAATGGCTTTTAATTCTTGATGCATTGTTTTGACCGCATTGGGGTCGTGTTTCATCTTGTCATACTTGCCGCGAAGGCCAAACATCTCCACGATATAGTTAGCGTCCTGCGGATTGCTTTTTGCCAGCGCGGTCAAGATTCCTAAAATTTTCAGCGAATCCGTCGCCTGCGCCTTGGTCGGTTTGTATTTCGCCGCGCTACTCATAGATGCGGTTGACGGTTGATTAATATATTTTTGCACCTGATTCGAGGCATAAACGCCATTATTCAGTACCGTGACAAACAAAGTGTCAGCTGAATTGACATTCAGCTCCACCCCATAATTATCCGC
>JBGSKE010000099.1:0-5173 GCA_041741355.1 Negativicutes bacterium
AGCTTCCTTCAGATTCCGCCTCGCGGCGGACACCCTTGCTCTTGGCTAACGGTTGGCGCTCGCCAGCCCCCGTTCGGAACTTTCATCCTATAGATGACGCCCATGCCGGGCGTACAACCGCTGAAAAACGCGTCCGGCGAAACTCGCCGGACGCGTTTATTTATTGGCAGTTTTTTATCGTGTTACCTATTGGTTGCGCGGATTAACCACCGGAATCGTCAGCAGCAACAATGTGCCGCCCAGCATCAACAGCGAAGCCGCTGTCAGCGCGGGTCCCAACGACCCTGTCTGGTCGCGCAGGAAACCAGAGACCACCGGCGCCACCACCGCCGACAACATGATCGAAGCATTGAAAATCCCGACCGATGCGCCCGTCAATCCCGGATGACGTTCCTCCACGATGTCGGCTGACCAAGCCAGCATCGAAGGCACAAACGCCGTATTGCTGAGCATGCCGAACAGAACCAGCAGACCGATTAGCACATAGTAACCTTCCAGCAAAGACAATAGCAACAAAATTAACGCCGAAGCCGGCAACACAAACAACGCGACTTTTTTCCGGCCGATCCGATCCGCCATACGGCCCCAGAACATCGAGGCTGGAATCGCACTGACCGCAATCAGACCGGTGAAAAAGCCCGACGCCCCGAGCGAAAAGCCCCGCTCCACCTTGAGGAATGTCGGCCCCCAGGTCACCGCGACCCAGAAGCCATATAATGCGGTAAAGGTCGTCAGGTTGATCCGCCACAGATCGAAATCCAGCAAAATCGCTTTGTACTGAGACCACTTCGCCGACGGCGCCGCCGCAGTATCCGGCAAGTAGCGATAAAACAGGAATAGCATTAGGATTGACGGCAGCGCCAGCAATAAAATCGGCACCCGAATGTCGCGATATATTTCATACAACGAACCGCTGGCCGTCATCCCCGCCAGTAGGCCGAGCGCCATGCCGATGCCGATCAGCGCCGAACTGAAGGCCCGCTGCTGCGGCTTCACCTTCTGCATCATCATACCGAAAGACGAGGGATAGAAGCCGCCAGCCCCCAACCCATGCAGCGCCATAAAAAAAAGCATAGCCGGATAGTTGCCGATGACCAGTCCGAGACCAATCGCCCCCACAGACGCAACGGCATAGGTCCAAAGTAACACCCGCCGCATGCCGAACCGGTCGCCGAGAATTCCGGTGGGCACCTGCAACAGCAAATAGGTAAAGAAATAACTGCCGGTAAGTAGGCCTACGTCGGCGGACGACAGGGAATAGTCGGCGGCAATAATCGACAACAGAGGATATAAAACCGTCCGGTTGGCATAAGTCAGCATCCAGCCTGCGGCAAGCAGAAACAACATCATATTGCGGCAAATCCTTTTCCGGTTAATTCTCGGCGAATGCGTTTCGCACCGCCGCGCGCAGTTCGGGATACTGGAACGAATAGCCCGCTGCCTGCAGTCTGGACGGCAAAACGCGCTGCCCATTCAAAATCAGTTCGTCGGCCATTTCACCAAACAGCAACCGCAGCGGCAACTCCGGGGTCCGCAGCCAGGATGGTCGCTGCAACGCATCGCCGATCGCCGCCGCCATTTCGTCCATCGTCGTCGACTGCGGCGCAGTAAGATTGTAGGGTCCTTGCATCGCTGCGTCGGTCAGCGCCTTGCCGACGACCGCAACTACGTCGTTCCGATGAATCCAGGAAATCGGCTGAGTCCCCGCACCGGCCGGTCCGCCAACAAATAGCCGGAATGGCGTGGCCAGTCTGGCCAAAAAACCGCCCGGCCCCAGCACCACGCCCAGCCTGAGCACGACCAGCCGGACGCCGGCGGAACCGACTACCGCCGCCGCTTCCTCCCAGTCTCGCGCCACGCCGCACAGCCAGCTGTCGCCGACAGGACTCTGCTCATCAAACTGTTGCGTCGGATGCGTTCCATAATAACCGACGGCGGAAAAACTGACCAACACTTTCGGCGTTGGTCGCCCGCTTGCCGCGGCTGCGCAACAGGCCTCCGCCAGCGCCCGGGTGAGCACGATCCGGCTATCACGAATCTTCTGTTTGTAAGTCGGCGTCCAGCGCCCGCCGGCAATGCTTTCACCAGCCATGTTGACAATCGCGTCTACGCCGCGGAGCCAATGCGCCGAAAGCGCCGCTCCCGGCGGCGGCGCATCATGACGAGTCAGGAGCACGGTCTCGTGCCCCTGACTTTTTAACGCCTCATTTAATGCAGCCCCGACAAAACCGGTTCCTCCCGTAAGCAGAATCCGCATGCCGGTCACTCCCTTCAGTCTTTGTGCCACTCCGCCCAGGCCGCGCCGACTGCCGCTCCTTGCGCCACTTTGACGCCGAGAGCCGTCAGGGCCCGTTCTACCGCGTACAGCGTCAGCACCAGTTCATTGATGCAGATATTGCCCATGTGGCCGACCCGGAAGATCTTGCCTTTCAACGGCCCGACGCCGCCAGCCACCACGATATCGTACTCTTCCATCTTGGCCCGGAACGCCACATCGTCCAATCCATCAGGATATTTGATCACCGACAGGGTCGGCGCCACCGCATCGGCGGCAGTAATCAGTTCAAGACCAATCGCCTTCAACCCGGCGCGGAAACTGCGGGCAATTCGTTCATGCCTTGCATAACGGGCTTCCAGACCTTCTTCCATAATCATCTGCACCGATTTGGCCAGTGCCTGGATCAGGTTCACCGGCGGGGTGGAGAAATACATCGAAGGGTTGTCCATGATTGGCAGCCAATTCTTCCAATCGACATAATAGCCGGCGACTGTGCCCATCTGTTCGCGGCGGGCCAGCGCTTTCTCGTTGAACGCGACGATCGTCAGACCGGGCGGCGTGCCGAATGCCTTCTGGCTGGTCGTAATCACCACATCGATGCCGAGATCCTTCATCGGCTCCGGCACCCCGGCGCTGGCGCAGACTCCATCGAGAATAAACAGCGTATCATATTTTTTCGCCAGAGCGGCGACTTCGGCAACCTGGCCCATCACACCAGTGGAGGTATCCACATGGGTCAGGGTCATCGCCGCATATTTGTTTTGTTTCAGTTTGGCTTCAATATCAGCCAGCGGAACCCGTTCGCCGGCCGGCGCCGTCAAGACGTCCGGCACGATGCCCAAAGCCTTGGCCAGAGGCACAAACCGTTCGCCGAAATAGCCCTGGGTAATCACGAGCACCGATTCGCCCGCTTTAACCGTATTAACCAGGCCCATTTCCATCGACAGGGTTCCTGCGCCGCCGATCGCCACCACATGGTCGGCCTGGAAAATCGTTTTCAGTCCCTGCAGACACTCTTTGTAAATCGCCACGAACGGTCCGTAGGTATGGCCGTAGGTCGGACCGGCCAGGGCCTGACGGATCGGTTCTGCTACAGGAGTCGGTCCGGGGATCATCACCAGCGGATTTTGTTTCATCATGATATATTGTTCACTCCTCATAAAAATTTATCTTTCTGTTCTTTGTTTCTCGCCAATTGAAGATAATCCTGCCATAAAATCAACTGAACTCGCTAAAATAACAACAATTCTAGGAAAAATCCTTTTCGTCGCCTGCAATATTGCCGGCAGTTTCTGTTTAGGTACCTTCTCGCGGTACTCTACGATCAACGGGCAGCCTTTTTCGCACTGTCCGCAACCAAAACACTTACCGACTTTGCGTTTTTTGACGACATACTCGGTTTTTTCAGGCAATTGCCTATGCACGGATAGTTTTACATATAACAGGGCCAGCAGACAGAGCAGCGTGAAGAAGTTGGCCAAAAATACCGAAGGGCTGGCGATAAAATAGCCGTAAACCATCCACAAGAAAACGCCGACCGCCATCAGCACCAGCCACAGCCAAGACAGATCACCGGTCGAGCGGCTGCGCAACGTTTTGACAACCTGGGGCACAAACGCGCAGGTCGTCAATACGCCGGCAACAATACCGATCCATTCAACATTTGACTCGATTGCCAGTCCGATTCCCTCCTATTTTGCAGCGCCTTTGAAAAAGGTCCAGATCATCGTGTTTGCGTCAACATCCTGCGAGGTCCTGCCGATAAAGCGTTCCGGCAGGTACTGATAGCCGCCCGGCCAGGTATGGCCGCCACCCTCAATCGCTGCCAATTTCACCGCCGCCCCGGCTGGACAGGACGCGAACACTTCCAGTTTAACCCTGGTGCCATCTTTGGGATCTCGGTCCGGTTCCGCAGCAATCACGCCACTTGTCCCGCATTGATTATTGGCGGCCCAGAACCCGGCAGTATCCCGCGCTGATAATACTTTGCCGAATTCCTCGAACCCGGCGACCGCGCCGCCGCCCCAGGGAACAATCGGGTCTTCCGTGCCGTGAATCACCAACACCGGCAGCGCACGCGCCGGCTTGCAGGTCCCGGCCAGTCCGCTCGGCATTCCGCCGGCCACCGTAGCGATGCCGGCGATCCGGTCTGCCTGTTCACAGGCTAACCGCTGCGCCATCATCCCGCCGTTGGAGATGCCGGTGACATAAACCCGGTTTTTATCAACCAATCCGTCGCCAGCCAGTTTGTCGACGATGGCCAGCAAAAAGCCGACATCGTCGACCGTGCCGCCCTGGTCGTTCCAGCGCCGTTCCAGCGCATCCGGGTAGACCACGACGAACTTTTCTTTGTCGGCCAGCCGTTCAAACCCGCGCTGGGTCACCGTCATCATATCTTCGCCGCTGCCGGCGCTGCCATGCAGCACCATCAATAGTGGCGCCGGTTTTGTCTTGTCGATACCTTCCGGGCGAGCCAGCCAGAAGTTGCGGAGTTCGCCGCCGAACTTCAGCGTTTCGGCCTGCGGCGCGGCCAGCGTGACCGCCAGCGTCGACAGCCAAAACAACCCGCAGAGCAATATAATTGCCAGTCCTCTCATGCCTTCATCACTCCCTTTACATTCCGTAACGGACCCAGACCGAGGTTAACACCCGCACCGGCTTGTTCGCCTGTGGTTGCCATGCCGGCTGAAAAATCCAGCCGGCTGCATATTGCCGCGCCATTTCATCAAGACTCTTTATGCCACTGGACTGTAGCAGGCTGATTTTGCCGACCCGGCCGTTTTCCAGCACTTCTAGCCGTAACAGCACCTCGCCGGACAGGCCGGCTTGCGGCGCCGCGGCAGGCGGCCGTTCCCGTAGCCTGGGCGGCACGATTGCATAACCAGTCCCTGACGG
>JBGSKE010000100.1:0-5700 GCA_041741355.1 Negativicutes bacterium
GATGTCGAGATGCCGGTGATGGATGGTTTGGCGGCGTTGGAACAAATCATGGCACTCAAGCCGACTCCGGTGGTGATGGTCAGTAGCCTTACCAAATCAGGCGCCGATGCAACCATCAAAGCGTTAAGTCTAGGAGCGGTCGACTTTGTAGCTAAGAGCGCCGGTGCGATTTCGCGCATTGATGAGATTGAAAAAGATTTGTTGCAAAAATGCCGCGAAGCAGCTGGGGTTAGCGGCATCAGGCTTCGCACCGGTACGGTGTCGACGATAAGACCGGCGCCATTGCCGGAACGAGCCCCGTTGCCGCTGCCAGCCAAACCGGTAATAGCTGAAAAACCGTTGATCATTGAAAAAACGGCGCCAATCGCGCCTCGTACTACTGGGATCTCCGGCGTGGATGACTGGATTGTGGCAATCGGCACTTCGACAGGCGGTCCGCGCGCGTTACAGGAAGTATTGACGCGATTACCAGGAAATTTACCCTGCCCTACGGTGGTGGTGCAGCACATGCCGCCCGGATTTACAAAATCGTTGGCGGAGCGGCTGAATTCCCTTTGTGAACTTACAGTAAAAGAAGCGGCTGATAACGATAAGCTGGTCGCTGGAACCGTTTATATTGCGCCAGGCGATTTCCATCTCACCTTGCGCCGTGAAGCTGGCGCTACTTATGTAAAACTGAATAAAGATCCTGCCATCGGCGGATTGCGACCCGCTGTGGACCCGATGATGGTTTCGGTTTCTGAAACTTACGGAACGAAGACTGTCGGTGTTATTTTGACCGGTATGGGGCACGATGGGGCGAAGGGGATGCAGGCGATCAAGCGATTGCAAGGGCGAACAATTGCGGAGGACCAGTCGACAGCGGTAGTCTTCGGTATGCCAAAGGCGGCAATTGAAGCAGGTGTTGTTGACACCATACTGCCGCTACATCAAGTGGCGGACGGCATTGTGCAGTGTCTCAAGAAAGGAGGGCTCAAGTAAAATGGATGTAAATCAATATTTGGGTATATTTTTGGAAGAAGCGCGGGAACATTTGCAGACCCTGAATCGTTGCGTGCTCGATTTGGAACATGATCCCGGCAACTTGCAGATCCTGGATGAAATTTTCCGCAGTGCCCATACGATTAAAGGGATGTCGGCGACGATGGGGTATGCGGCGATTGCCGAACTGACCCATGAAATGGAAAACGTGCTGGATTTGTTGCGCAAAGGCACCTTGAAAGCCCATGCTGGGATTATCGACACGCTGTTCCAATGCGTGGACCGACTGGAGCAATTGGTGGAGGAAGTTGTCAGCGGACAATCAGGCGGGGTCGAAGTTGCGGCATTGTCGGCAAAATTGGCGGCACTGGCCAAAGGAGAAGCCGAACCAGTCGCACTGCAGGTCGCTGAGCCTGTGGCAACGAATGAGACTGTTACCGCGGAGATTGCCTTGAATGAAACCGAGGCGCAGTTGGTGAATTCGGCATTGGCCCAAGGGATGCAGGTGTTCCAACTGAAAATCGGCATTCGGGAAGGAACGCTGTTGAAGTCAGTTCGAGCATATATGGCGATGAAGGCTCTGGACGAGCTTGGCGATGTCATTAAGACAGATCCGCTGGTTGAGGAGCTTGAAAAAGATAATTTCGGCCAGGAGTTCAGTGTGGTTTTAGTTACGGAAAGCGCAGCCGATAAAGTGCGTGATGTAATTTTATCCATTGCCGAGATTGAAACGGTGATTGCGATCCCGTGCGCGAGCACCGAAACCCAAGCAAATCTTCCGAAAGTTGCCGAACAAGCCACGGCGACAGCGGCGGCAACGGCAGTGGAGCAGACTCGGGAAGCAGTCAAAGAAACAAAAACGGACCCGGCAGCGGCGAAAGCCAAAGGCAGGGCTTTGCTACGGGTTGATGCGGAAAAACTGGATTCTTTGTTGAATTTAGTTGGTGAGCTGGTTATTAACAAAACCCGCCTGCAGCAGATTGGCTTATCCAATCAATTGCAGGAATTAAGCGAGGCCATTGAGCAGATGGACCGGGTTACCACTGATTTGCAGGGAGTGGTCATGAAATTGCGCATGGTTCCGGTGGGACAGGTTTTCAACCGTTTTCCGCGAATGGTTCGTGACTTGTCACATAGCCTGGGCAAAGAGATCAACCTAATCATTCAAGGCGAAGAAACAGAACTGGATCGAACTGTTATTGATGAAATTGGCGACCCGTTGGTTCATTTACTGCGCAATTCGATTGATCATGGCATTGAAAAACCGGCTGACCGAACGGCGGCAGGCAAGAATCCTGTCGGCGAAATCCGCCTGATCGCTCGCCATGAAGGAAATCATGTATTGCTGATGGTTTCAGATGACGGCAAAGGGCTGAGGGCTGAAGCAATCAAGCAAAAAGCGCTGGAAAAAGGATTGGTCACAAAAGCTGAACTGGACGTCATGGACCCGAATGATGTTATGCGCTTGATCTTCATGTCCGGCTTTTCCACAGCTGAAACGGTAACGGACGTTTCAGGCAGAGGGGTGGGAATGGATGTTGTCCGGACCAAGATTGAAGCGTTGGGCGGAACATTGGAGCTTGACTCAACGCCGGGGCAGGGAACTCGGGTGCGGATTCGCCTCCCGTTGACCCTGGCTATTATACAGGCCTTATTGATTCAGGTTCAAGCAGAAACCTATGCGATTCCATTGGGATCGATAGATAGTACGATCAATATCGTGCCTGGAGACATCAGGACTATCCAGCAACAAGAGGTAATCCTGCTGCGAGGCCAAATCATTCCGTTGGTAAGACTAGGACGACGGCTTGGCATCGCACAGGCAATCGACTTTGACGCAGAGCAGGAACTATATGTCGTAATCGTGCAATCCGGCGACAATAAGATTGGTTTGTTGGTTGATTCCTTGGTTGGGCAGCAGGAAATCGTAATCAAGTCACTGGGTACGATTCTTACCGGCATCAAACAAATTGCCGGAGCAACGATATTGGGCGATGGTCAGGTTGTGCTGATTCTTGATGTTAATTCCCTGGGATAGAGAGGAGGTTGCGTGATGTCAGAGATCGAAAATGTGAATAATGAACTGAAATTGATCATTTTTAAACTTGGCCGTGAAGAGTACGGTATGGACATACTAAGGGTTCAGGAGATCAAACGGATGATGAGCATCACCCGTGTGCCGTCGACACCGCCCTTTATCAAAGGGGTCATCAATCTGCGCGGCAGTGTGTTGCCGGTTATTGACCTGCGGACCCGTCTTGGACTGGCCGAGACAGAACTGCGTGACGCTGCACGGATTATTGTGATTTTAGCCAATGAAACGACAGTTGGCTTTATTGTTGATGAAGTTGTCGAAGTGACCACGATCGACACTAAGAACGTTGAAGTCGCCCATGCCCTGTCAACTGGTCTTTCCACCGAATACATCAGTGGCATCGCCAAAGCGGATAATCGTTTGTTTATCATGTTGAGCCCAGACTCCATTGTAAATATCCAACAGGCGTGAGGTGATTGTTTTGGAGAAAGAGGAAGTTTTATCCCTAAGCCCTATGCAACTGGATGCATTGCGTGAAATCGGCAATATTGGCGCTGGCAATGCGGCTACTGCGTTGTCACAGATCATCAATCGCAAGATTGACATGTCGGTTCCCCGCCTAAACATTTTGCCGCTGAGTGAAGTGCCCGACGTTGTCGGTGGCGCGGATACGATGGTTGCGGGTGTGTATTTACGAGTATTTGGCCCGGCGCCAAGCAGTATCCTGTTCCTGTTACCCAGAGACAGCGCATTTTCACTAGTTGATATGGCGATGGGACGCGAAAATGGTACCACTGAAGTGCTCAATGCCATGGATGAATCTGCTTTGATGGAGATTGGTAATATTCTGGCGGGTTCTTTTCTTAACGCACTTTCCTATTTCACCAAAATGACTTTGTTGCCCTCGTTGCCGGCATTGGCTATGGATATGGCTGGAGCGATTCTCAGCGTTATTTTGATTCAACTGGGGCAAGTCGGCGACTATGCATTGGTAATTGAAACCGAATTTGCGACAGAAGCCAATGATGTGCGCGGGCATTTTTTCCTGATTCCGGATCCTGGATCGCTCGGAGTTATTCTAAACACTTTAGGGGTGAACGAATAATGCCGGAACTGATTAAGGTGGGTATGGCCGACCTGAAGGCAGGAAAAAACCCTGACAGCATCATTTCTTACGGTTTGGGGTCTTGCGTGGGAATTGCCTTGTATGATCCGCAAACAAAGGTCGGCGGCTTGGCGCACATTATGTTGCCTGACAGTACACAAGCACGGGCGACTGATAATAAAGCCAAATTCGCCGATACTGCATTGCCGGTGCTGCTTGACGAGGTACTTGCGCTGGGCGGATCGCGCAGCCGGTTAACGGCAAAAATTGCCGGCGGATCACAAATGTTCAGTTTTGCTCAGGCAACTGATGTGATGAGAATTGGCGACCGCAATGCGGAAGCCGTGCGGGCTGTTTTAAAATCGATGTCAATCCGATTGGTCGCTGAAGATGTAGGTGGAAATTATGGTAGAACGGTTGAATTGTTGCTGGATTCCGGCGCATTCCTCATCAAGACCGTAAATAAAGGAGAAAACAGACTGTAGTTCTGACTGGATTACAATCTGGAGGTGAGAACGATACAGGCCAAAGATGTTGATGCGTTATGGTTAGCCTATCAAAATGAACATTCGGCGGATGTCCGGGAAAAATTGGTTAATAACTACCTGCCGCTGGTCAAAGTAGTAGCCGGACGAATTGCTATGGGAATGCCGCAATATGTCGAGCGGGAAGAGTTAATCAGCAATGGTTATTTTGGCTTGTTGGAAGCCATCGAACGCTTTGACCCCAAGCGGGGATTTAAATTTGAAACTTATGCGGTGGTGCGGATTCGCGGCGCCATTTTAGATGCGATTCGCGCGCAAGACTGGATACCTGTTTCGGTCAGACAAAAAGCACGTAGTTATACCCATGTTTTGGCTGAATTGGAACAGCAGTTGGGAAGATCGGCAACTGATGAAGAAGTTGCTGCCGCTATGAATATGACACCGCAAGATTTTGGCCAATTTATCGGACAATTGCAGGCAACTACTGTGATGCCGCTTGAAGATTACACCCACAGCGACTCCATATCGGATTCAGCTGAAAGCCCGAGTGAACAGGCCGAAATTGGCGAAGTCAAGGATACTCTGGCCGTGGCGATTGAAAAACTGCCGGAAAAAGAAAGAATCGTAGTTTCGTTATATTATTACGAAGGATTGACGTTGAAAGAAATCAGTTTGATTTTAAAATTATCTGAGGCTCGTATTTCACAACTCCATACCAAAGCCGTTTTTCGGCTTCGCGGGGCGCTCACCCGGATTAAGTCTAGTTTGCTTTGACAACTGCAGGGAAAGGAGTGAATTTGTGGACGCGCAAAACGAGAATTTTTCCATTCAGGTTCTCGAGGATGGGGTTTTTTTGGTTGTAACGGCGCCGCCAGCTGATGTCGCGCCGGTTCAACTTGGGCAAGTATGGGATGCCTTGGCCGCCGAGAAAATTGAATCCTACAATCGGGTGGCAGTTGAAGATGCGGTGCGTTCTATGACTGGGCTGCCGGTCAAAATTGCCGAAGCGCTTCCACCACGCCCGCAGGCGGAAATCAGCGTACTTGTTTCGCGTGATCGCATGGAGGCTTTTTTGCAGATAGATTTACCGGACG
>JBGSKE010000101.1:0-2716 GCA_041741355.1 Negativicutes bacterium
GTCCCTTATACAGAGAACAGGCAAGTCCACGGGCTGCCTGTTTAATTTTTTTGCGGCCGATCGAAGTCAGCTCCCGCTCAAAATCGGCTTTGGCATCAGAGCGGAGTTCGGCTTTACCATGACGCATCAAGATGAGTTCCATTTCACGCATCCTCCATTATTTTTCTATGCTCGGTATGCCGGGGAGCGCCTGCCAAGTTAGGGGAGAAAGCGTGGCTGCGTTATCCTTTGCCCGCCGCAGCAAGTCATTCTGCGCATTGATTTTCAACTTACCGCTGATTTTACGACGGCGATACACACCGGTTGCCTTCATTTCATGTGATTTTTGATTGTCAGACAGCAGTAGTTGCAGTAATTCAAAAATTCGTTTGCGATGCGTCGTCGATTCAATCGGGAACAAAATTTCCACCCGGTTGTTCAGATTTCGCGGCATCCAGTCGGCGCTGGACAAATAATATTTTTCTTCGCCGCCGGCGCTAAAATAAAAGATTCGGCTGTGTTCCAGGAATCGGCCAACGATGCTGCGAACTGTGATTCGGTTGCTTACGCCGGGAACGCCGGGGCGTAGCGTGCAGATTCCCCGGATGATCAAATCGATTGTTACCCCGGCGACAGAGGCTTCGTACAGTGCGGCAATGATCTCTTTGTCGACCAGGGAGTTCATTTTGGCGATGATTCGCGCCGGTTTGCCGGAGCGGGCGTAGGCGGTTTCCTGCTGGATATGTTCAAAAATTTTATCGCGCAACCCCAGCGGGGCAACAGCGATTTTGTTCCAGACCGGCGGATCGGAATAACCGGTCAACACATTGAAAAATCCGGATGCATCGGCGCCGAACTGGTCATTGGCGGTAAACAGGCCGATGTCTGTGTAGACGCGGGCCGTAGAGTCGTTGTAATTTCCGGTGCTCATGTGTACATAACGCCGTATGCCGCCATCCTCACGCCGGACCACCAGACACATTTTCGCATGGGTTTTCAAACCAACCAAGCCGTAAATCACATGACAGCCAGCCTCTTCGAGTCGGCGCGCCCAGTGGATGTTGTTCTCTTCGTCGAAGCGTGCCATGATTTCGACTACGACCGTGACCTGTTTGCCGTTTTCCGCCGCCTGGGCCAAGGAACGAATCAGCGGGGAATTGCCGCTGACCCGGTACAAAGTTTGCTTGATCGCCAGAACCTGCGGATCTTCGGCTGCAGTCCTGACAAAATTGAGTACTGGCAGAAACGATTCATAAGGATGGTGTAACAGAATATCGTTGTCGCGGATGGCTTCAAACAAATTATCGCCTGGCGGCAAATCAAGCGGCCATTGCGGCTGAATCGACGATTGGCGCAAATGATCAAAGCCGGGAATCTCGGCGAATTTTGCGAAACAAGTCAGGTCCAGCGGACCGCTGATTTCGTAGAGGTCATCTTCCTCAATCCGCAATTCATCGATTAAAAACCTGCGAATGGCTTTGTTGTTGTCACGGGCGATCTCCAGGCGCACGGCGCGGCCGCGTTTGCGCTGGCGCAGCGAACGTTGCACTTCTTCCAGCAGGTCGTCGGCTTCTTCTTCATCGATCAAAAAGTCGGCGTTTCGGGTGATGCGGAAGGGAACGATATTTTTGATCCGATAGCCATGAAACAGCTGATGGCAGTATTGGCGGATCACATCTTCGAGAAAAACAAAACAGCGTTTGCGTTTTTCGCAGGGGACCTCGAGAATTCGCGGCAGTACGCCGGGGACCTGGATCACAGCGATGCTCACTTCGCCGTCTTTATCCAGCAGCGTAAGCCCCAGATTGAGACTGCGATTGGATAGGAACGGAAAAGGGTGACTGGCATCTACCGCCAATGGGGTCAGAACCGGTGAAATCATGTTGTCAAAGTACTTGCGCAACCAGTCGGCTGCAAAGGCCGGCAATTCTTCCGGCTGTGCGAACGGCAGTTGTTCCCGTTCCATTTCCTGCAGGACATCTTTTAGCAGATGATACTGTTGCTTGACCAATTTATGCACTGCTTTGGCGGTTGCCGCCAATTGCTGCGCCGGCGACAGACCGGCCGGATCGACCCATTCACGCGATTCGTCGATTTGGTTTTTCAGCGTACCGACCCGAACCATAAAAAATTCATCCAGGTTGGAACTGGCAATCGCAATGAAACGGAGCCGCTCCAGCAACGGGTTGTCTCTTACAGCGGCTTCTTCCAGCACCCGTTCGTTGAACTTTAGCCAGCTCAATTCTCGATTCAGGTAATATTCCGGTTTGTCAAAGTCCATAATTGCCTCCTGCCTGGTTGATGAGGACGGGGCGCACTCCGTTCACATGTTCAAAAAAATCGGCCTTGTCCTCAAAGGTCCATTGTTCAAGCGAAAAATTATCGATCGGGGTAACTGCCACTTCCAGCGTATCTCCATGCAACCGGATCAGGCATTCACCGCTTTTTTGCTTATGGCTGCGATCAATCGAATCAGCCAGGCGAATCAGCGAAGCAAGCTTGGCGACTTTGACTTTTTCTTCCCGATTGAGTCGAGCAAAATTGCCATCCAGATCCGAAGGGGTTCCTTTGGAATGATAGTGGGCAATATTGGCGATGACTTCTTTTTCCCGCTCTGTAAAGCCAATGATGTCGGATGATAAGATCAGGCGGTAAGAAAAAAAGTAATGGCGACGCAAATTGACGTATTTGCCGATGTCATGCAAAATAGCAGCAACCTGTAATAAGAAGCGATCCC
>JBGSKE010000102.1:0-6426 GCA_041741355.1 Negativicutes bacterium
GCCGGACCAGTTGCTGGAAATTTATCAGAAACGAGTGCTGCTATACAATCAGGCGGCCTCGACCATTGAGCAGCTGGCGCTGGCCCGCTACATGGCCGACGGTCATCTGGAGCGGCAGATCCGCCGGCTGAGAAAACTGTACAACGAGAAGCACGTGCTATTTCTGGACAGGATTCGCAGCATCCTGGGCAGGCAGGTGGAAATCAACGAAACAGAGTCGGGCCTGCACATGGTGCTGACCGTAAAATCAGACCTGACGCCAAAAGAGCTGTACGACAAGGCGCTGGCCAAAGGCTGCCGGATTGCGTTGTTGCAGGACTATTACCTGGGCGAAGCGCCGGTTGCGCCGTCCCAGATCATCCTGTATTTTTCCCGGATTCCCGCTGACGAAATGACCACAGCGATCACGTTACTGAAAGAAGCGTGGTTTTAACCATCGCCCGATTTACATGAAAAAAACCGGTCAGTTCGATCAAATAAGATCGGCTGGCCGGCTTTGCGTTTTATGAAGTTACAGTCCGTATATCTTCCTCAGATCGGCGACGATGTCGGGAATGCGGGTGGACAGCTGGGGAATCGCATAGCCGACAAAAATCGGCGACGTCACGAAGCGGGGCATGACTTTGGCGGTAATCTGACCGTCGATATGGTAGAAAAAGATATTGTAACTGTTGCAGTGACGGTTGAAGTGGTTGAGCAAGTAGTGGGCGCAAATCTGCAGGTAGTCGGCCATGCGGTCGATCTGCCCGAGATCGCTGAGCCTGACGTTGAGTTCGACAAAACCGATCAGCGGTTTGTCGGCGATGGACAGCGTAACGCCACCATTAGAACTGATCACGCTGCCAGCCAGACTTTCCGGCGGTATGTTGGCGGTGTAGTCGATATGGCGCAGACCGACGATCTGCATGTGCGGGTGGCAAATCGTGCCGCCCGAGTTGGGGCCGTGATTTTTGAAGAACAGCACCGAGGTGAATTCACCTCCGGCGATCATATCCAGCCAATTCCTGATTCCAAAGCGGATCAACCGATACAGGTGGTCTTTCGGATACAGAGACAACTCGCCCGCGCAGTCCTCGGTTTCGATAAGAACGGTCTGGAAGGTTTCCTGCAACACCGGATATTTGTTGGCGATGAGCAAGAGCGGTCCGTCGGCGGCGATAACGCCGGTCAGCTCGTCGCGATTGCAAAAGGGGCATTTATGGCCTACATCTACCACGGTCACCGGTTTAGTTCCGCCGATCTGGCTATCAAAAACGAGGTGGGTATGCCTTGCGGTCATGCAGCAGTCTCCTTGCGGTCTAAGAGTATCTTGCTATCATTTTACCACACGCGCCCCGTTCTTGCGCAATAAAGAAACATCCACCGCATATTCCCCGGCCAGAGCGCTGTCATTGGCATGGAACTTTTCGAGCAGCGCCGGACTGAGACTTTGCGGCGCGATGCGCGAGTAGATCGTCGAATTCCAAGTGGTATCGCAACTGGCGCATTTATAGATCAACCAAATATCCAGGCATTTTCTGTTCGCATTGACGCGAAACAGCCCTGTGCAGAGAAATCGGCTCTTCCGGCCGCATTTTTTGCAGTATCTAACCGCAACGATCGGAGACCGATACTGCACCTCCCGGGTAATTTTTTTCATACACATTAATCCTTCCTATCTTGTCATAGCGGGACAGGAAGGTGTGGAACGGCGGAATGTGAAGAATAAGTTTTTTCAAAGTAACGCCTCCTTGATTTTTTGTAACCCTATTTGATTGTAACTGCCAGCGAAGGCAATTCCTACCTAAAATACGGCTACTAAAAGAACATGATCCGGAACAGCTACACACGCCATCCCGGATCACGACTAACCCATATTCATTTTTTGTTGCCGGATAATTCGCTGGATGCTTTTTAACGAAAGGTAGTACTTTTCGGCCAGGAACGTTGCAGCGAGCCCTGATTGGTAGTCCTGAAAAATCGCTTGATTTCGCTGGGCCAATTCGCTACGAATAGCGGTCCGGCTGCCCCATTCCCGCTTGTTGCTCGATTTTCGCGGGATGTAAATATATTCGCCGTCGATATAGTGCTGCACCCGTTCCAACAATTCTCTGGGCAGTACTTGCTGTGCCACAATATAGCTCATTTTGCTCTCCTAATAATAGATTTTCTTTCATTAGGAACAGCAAAGGCCAGGCAATGATTATGTTTTACGATTCGTTGCGATAGCCTTTGCTATGCAACACGCACAACTGGATTAAGCATACGCGTCAACCTCCTAAAAATTTCATGTCTACTTTAGCACCGATGCGAAAAATCGTCAAGATGAGGAGGACGAGGAGACGCAACAAATTCAGGCCGTTTAAGATAACGCCGGGATCACCGTATCGGATAAAACGGCGAATTTACCATTATCAGTTGATTTGCAATATCAATTTAATTTCTCGACAGATATCACATTTTATTGCTTATAGGGAGTCGATTCAGACAGAGCAGCGGTACGATCCAGAAAATCTACCCATTTTTATCTGTTTCGGCTACATATAAAGAATCTTGAACCGCTTTTATCAAGTCTCCACCCTTCGCAACCTTATCTGTTCCACCTAAACTCTGATAAAGGTTAAATATCTCTTGAGCACACTCTATGATAAAGGGTTCCGTAAATTGTTCTAAGTCAAGTGTTGCTAGTAATTCACCAGATATTTTTGCCTGGTTTACTTTTTTATATACGACCAAATATAGGACATAAAATAAAATATCAGATTTATGGGCAGTTGAAAATAAGTTGCTTTTTTTAAGAATATTTTCCACTCGTTTTCCAATAGCTGCAGCTACATAAAAAGCATTTAAGTTTTGGTTATCGATATATAGTTTTGTATATGCGTTATTGTCCGTCAATAATGTTGAGGGACGTGCTCTCGCATAATTTGGCATTTGTAACAAAATCGACATGAGACACTGAGCTAAAAAAGAAACACTTACTATTTCAGATATCTTTTTGCCCTGATTTTTATAATAATTCTTGCGCCGATCATAATACAAATTTCGCGGCTTAAAGAACATTTCAATCTGTCGATGGATACTATCAGTTGCTCTTAGCGAAGATTTCGGTATACTTGTCTGGCTATTTGTAGCCAAAATGATTCTATCTCTTGATTCTTCGCTATTTGGAACAATAATGCGAACAAGAAGGTTTCTAATCTCGCCAGATAATTTTTCATTATGCTCCGAAAAATATGCATAAATTTCTGTCGATGTTTGCAACCCATTAACTACTTCAGGGTCGGTTATACTAATTTCTTTCCCCGTAATTAAACTAGCTTTGGATGCAACAATGGTAACACCGTTGTTTAACCACCAAAAATCTTCAGCATTTGAGGTTTCTGATGATTCTTGGATTTCTTTATTTACTGTGGTATGCCCTTGATAATCCCGCACATTTGATTCAAAAATATGTTTCACCATTTCATGTTTTTCATTTGAAATAAAATGAAAGTAGTCAGCGAGATTGACCAATGTAACATAAACCTGCTGAGATGACAGTGTGATAGGTGATTCGGTTAATTTCAAAAAATATTCGTTATTTACTTGCGATCCTACCAAATCCATTAAAATGTCAGCCCCAAAAAACGAAGTGCTTACACTGACAGTAGGACTCGGAAACAGTTCTTTCACAACTTGGGAAAGTTCATCTGCTTGTGATTTTACATTAGGGTGTACTTCTGTCCCCTTTGATACATATTTAAATTCAATACTAAGTTTTGGTTTTTTTCGAATCAATTTAATATATGCATCCTTAAACAAATCAAAGGCTTGAAGAACATTGATGTCATATCTGTCTTTGAATATATCGCTTGGATTGTTTAAATCAAGCAAGTTTTTGCATACAGTCTTCCACTTCATGAGGGGGTCTTCATTAAAAGATGTCACATTTTTTGCTTGTATAATGCACAGAACAAATTTGACATCTTTCTTATATTTTTCAACAACATCGTCTTCTTCACTAATCAAATCCCCATTAATAAAAATATAAATTCCATCACAGCCACCATCCAAAGTTGTTCCTGTTAGACCTTGCTCGATTTCTTCATAACTCAAATCATAATCTTTGAGAACTTGCTGGGATGCAAAAAACTCAAAAAAAGCATCCACTTTATCAAATTGTGGATTTTCTCGAAATTCTTGGCTGATGATTTCATTAAGAAGAATTTGACTATTCGTTAGATTTTTTCCCATATTCATCATCTCCCCATTGTATACAGCTTGCAACAGTCTGCACCTTTTACACTCATTGTAGTAGAGAATCTTTGTTATTCGCGATAATATCATTATGTCCTATAATGCACATTATGACTTGTTATTTCGATACGGCTTCAACAAGATGGGATAAAGTTCCTGCCAACACCATTCGACACATAATTTTATTTTTAAGCATTAATAACTTGCGTCGTTTCCTCGTCCACCCGCTCCCCGCTACTCCCCAAACAGCCCCCGGATCTCCGCTTCCGTCATCTTGCCGACGAAGCTTTCGCCCGGTTGAATCAGCGAGTCGACCAGTTCGCGTTTGCGTTCCTGCAGCGCCAGGATTTTCTCTTCGATCGTGCCTTTGGCTACCAGTTTAAACACCTGCACCACATTTTTCTGACCGATGCGGTAAGCCCGGTCAGTCGCCTGATCCTCGACCGCCGGATTCCACCACGGGTCGCAGTGAATCACCATGTCGGCGCCGGTCAGGTTCAGCCCCGCCCCGCCAGCCTTCAGCGAAATCAGGAATGCGTCCCGCTCGCCCCGGTTAAACGCGTTGACCCGCTGAATCCGGTCCTGGGCCGAGGTCCCGCCGTCCAGATAGTGCCAGGATACATCCAGTTCATCCAGCACCGGCTTGATCAAATCCAGCATGCCGGTAAACTGCGAAAAGATCAGCAGACGGTGTCCCGCCGCCACCGCATCGCGGACCACGTCGGCGATCAGCTCCATTTTGCCGCTGCCGCCGCTGTAGTTTTCCACAAACAGCGCCGGATGGCAGCACAGTTGCCGCAGGCGGGTCAAGATCGCCAAAATCTTGATCCGGCTCTGATCAAACCCTTTGGTTTCGATTTCCTGTTCAAATTCCTGCCGCGCACTCATCAGCCACGCCGTATAGAGCCGGGTCTGTTCCGCCGTCATCGGCGCGCTCAGCCGGCTTTCAATTTTTTCCGGCAGCTCCTGCAGCACGGTATGCTTCATGCGGCGCAGCAGGAACGGGCGGATATGCCGCGACAGTTCGCGCAGCACAGGCGAATTGGGGTCTTTGGCGACCGGCGCTTCAAATCGTTTGACAAACGAGGCGTGATGTCGCAGATAGCCGGGCATGACATAATCAAAGATCGACCATAGCTCGGTCAGCGAGTTTTCGATCGGCGTGCCGGTCAGGGCAAAGCAGCAGCCGGCCCGAATCCGTTTCACGGCTTGAGCGTTCAGCGTCTGCGGATTTTTTATATTTTGCGCTTCGTCGAGGAAGCAGGTTTTCCATTCCAGTTGTTCATACAGTTCGATATCGCGTTTCAGCAGACCATAGGAAGTAATGACCAGGTCGACCGCCTCCAGGTCGGCCAGCGCGGCCTGCCGTTCTCCCTGCTGCCCTGTCACCACCAAGGTGCGCAGCGCCGGTGTAAATTTCGCGGCTTCCTCCTGCCAGTTGTAGACGAGCGAAGTCGGCGCCACCACTAGTGACGGACGCCCCTCTTGCCGCACCGACATCAGGTAGGCCAGCACCTGCAGCGTTTTACCCAGGCCCATATCGTCAGCCAAGATCCCGCCCATTCCATGCCGGGCCAGGGCTTTTAGCCATTTGAAGCCGGTCTTCTGATAGTCGCGCAGCGTGGCATGAATGTCTGCCGGCAATTCATCTTCGGTATCCTGCGGTTCGCGCAGTTCCTGCAGCATGCGCCGGACAGCGCCGCTGCGTTCCACGACCAGCGTTTCATTCATCCGGGCCAGGTTGTCCAGTGTCAGCGCCCGGTATTTTGGCAGACGGATCACCGCCTGCTTCAGATCGGCCGCTGCCAGTCCCAGCTGTTCTACCAGTTGGGCCGCCGCCGCGAACTCCGGTTGGTCCAGTCCCAAAAATCTGCCGTCGCGCAGACGGTGATAGCGTTTTTTCAGCCGATAGGCTGCCAGCAGTTCCTGTAGTTCCTCCGGCTGCAGGCCGCCGCAGTCCAGCGTCAGTTCCAGCCAGTCAAAGTCATCATTCAGCCGGACTGCCGCCCTCACCCGCAGTTTGCGGTTCGAGTGCAGCGCGGCGAAATCATCCGACAGGTACACTTCAAACTGGTCGAGCAGCTCCGGCAACCCTTCCTGAATAAAATCATAGGTAGCTTCTTCGTCCGGTTGCAGCAGCGTTTCTCCCTGCGGCATAAACCGGTGGTCAAGAAATATTTGTAAAAGACGCACCTCGGCCTGCGAGTC
>JBGSKE010000103.1:0-1500 GCA_041741355.1 Negativicutes bacterium
CGCCGGTAACGGCCCTGGGTGATCGCCACCACGCTTTCCGCCACCGAAACCACATCATCCGGTCCCATATCCGGGCCGGCATATTTTTCAATCACATCGACAATATTGTCCCGTTTGGTGACAATATGGGTTTTTACCGGAACCAGTTCAACTTTTCCCTGTTCCACTCCCAAGCCTCCTATTTCTGCCCTCTGCTATTTTGCATCGCGGCGTGAAACTCTTCCACTGGCAGTTCCAGCATCGTTTTGGACAGGTACCACTCGGCGCGGGCGACCACTTGATAAATAATGTTCAAGGGCAAATCAACAATTTTGTCCATCGCCTGGCGAATATCGCCGCCACTGGTGCGGAACTTGAGTTTGATCACAGCAACATCGCTCTCCAGTTTTTCATTGGGGAACAGCGTTGCCTCCCAATAGCCATCACTACGCGGGGTGGATGCCACCGTCACCTGGGTTGTCAGTTCGGCAGCCGAAAACTGTTCTTTCGGCATCCAGGGCCGGACAAACACATCCATCAACGTCCCCTGCTGGGAACCGCGATTGCGAAACGGCACGCTGAACGAAAACACCATTTGGTCGGCAGTTTCCTGTTCGAGAACCAGCTGAGAGCGCCTGTCCGTCTCAAAAATAAAATCTGCGTCGCCCTGTTTCCAAATAAACAAAGCCAGCGCCAGGAACACCAGCCCCAGGAACGCCAAAAAATAACCAAAATAAACCAGCACTATGCCACTCCCCCATCTTTTGCCTGCCGCAAGGCTTGAATCCTGTCATGGTAAATTTGCGGCAACCGGGCAATCCGTCCGTTATTACCGGTGAACACATTTTGGGTCGACCCTTCCGCCAACAGCAGATTATCCTGATCCCGCAAAACACGATAGGCAAAACAAAGTTTAGCCCGCGAAAAATCGACCAGTTCAGCTTCCACACGGATGACTTCGTCAAAATGAGCCGACTGAATATATTTGCACTGAACATCCGTGATCGGAAACAAGATGCCGGCGGCGATCAATTCCGGCAGCATGACATTGGCCCGGCGCAGATACTCCACGCGAGCCATCTCGAACCAACGCAAATAATTGGAATGATGGACGACACCCATCAGATCTGTTTCGACAAACCGCACCCGGTCTTTGATTGCGATCATTTTGTTAACCTTTCATTCCGGCAATGATCTCGAGAATACGAGCAACGGCATCGCGAATATTCGCTACCAAGGGACGATTCTCCATGCCGACGATTTCAAAATGACCCTGACTTACTGGCACTAGGACCTTCCGCGCCGCAGAAGCTGCGACAGCTTCGGCCATGACTGGTGTAATTTCGCCCATCAGGGCATTGGGAATCACGATCCCGATCGGACCGGCAATGATATCGGCGCTGCGAGTCATCACTTTCAAGGCATTTTCACCGGTTGCGCCGCGCGCGGCCCCCGCCTTCACCATCGACTGGGTCGCCCAGGCATTGGTTCCCACGCAGACCACTTCGACCCCGGCGGCAA
>JBGSKE010000104.1:0-4247 GCA_041741355.1 Negativicutes bacterium
GCCCTTCCAGGGGATGCCGCGACCGCGATCCAGTTCAAGAATCCAGCCAGCCACGTTGTCCAGGAAGTAACGGTCGTGGGTTACGGCAATTACAGTACCGGGGAAAGTGTTTAAAAAATGTTCCAACCAGGCTACCGATTCAGCGTCCAGGTGGTTGGTTGGTTCGTCCAGAAGCAGGATGTCCGGGTTTTTCAGCAGCAGGCGGCACAAGGCCACACGGCGGCGTTCACCACCCGAAATCACAGAAACCGATGTGTCGGGCGGAGGGCAGCGCAAGGCGTCCATGGCCATTTCAAGCCTGGAATCCAGATCCCAGACGCCCTTACTGTCCATAAGTTCCTGCACTTCACCCTGGCGGGTGATAAGCGCGTCCATTTCGTCCGGTTCCATGGGTTCGGAAAATTTGGCGTTGATGGCTTCGTACTCATCACGAATCTGAACCAGTTCTGCTAAGCCTTCTTCCACCACCTCGCGCACGGTGCGGGTTTCATCCACCAACGGCTCCTGAGGGAGGTAACCGATGGTGTAGCCGGGGGCGAGAACGGTCTTGCCGTCAAAACTCTGATCTTCTCCGGCCAGAATTTTGAGAAGCGAACTTTTGCCGGACCCGTTCAGACCCAGGACACCGATTTTTGCTCCGTAAAAGTAAGAGAGCGAAATGTCCTTGAGGACTTCTTTCTGCCCGTGTTTCTTCGATACACGGATCATGGAATAAATTATTTTGTCTATTTCCTGACTCATTTACTCACCTCTTAAAAATTTTGCGAGAAGGTTTGATTAATATCATACCTGATTTTGATGAATTTATTCAAGCAAAGTCATAACAATGCGATCTTTTTGTCCGATGGCTAACAGCCCACTTGCCTCTCCTGCCAAAACGTCCCAACACAAAAAGGCACCTCGGGAAAAAGAAGCAATAAACTTTGCCCAGAACTGTTGACTTTGCCCTTACGGTAACCTATATACTGAAATCAACCCGGGTAATTCATATAAAATATCCTTCGGAGGAACAACCATGCTACCGATAGGCGAGTTTTCAAAAATTTGCAGCGTTACCACCAAAACCCTGCGTTACTACGATGAAATCGGCTTACTGAAGCCATCGATCGTGAACGAACACAACGGGTATCGTTTCTATGATGTCAAACAGCTCAAAACCATTCTGTTCATTAACAAGCTCAAAAAGTACAATTTTTCGCTGGAAGAAATCGATCGAATCTTAAAGGATTCCAGCGGAGAAACTTTGCCCCGCTTGATCCGGCAAAAAAAGCAACAGCTGCAGGATTTTCTGGAAAACCAACAATTCATCCTGCGCCAACTAGATGAAGACATTCAAAAATTGGAGAAAGGAATAGATATCATGGCATATTTGGACACCATAACAGTTGAACTGGTTGAGACGCCGCCCAGAAACATCCTCTACTCCCGTCAACACATGAGCACAGATGATTACTGCAAGTATTTCGGCAAATTGTTCGAAACCATTGCCAGGAATAAACTTACCTGCATTGGCGGGCCCATAGCAATCTACCACGACAAAGAATTCAACCCCGCAAACAATGATACGGAAATTGCAATCCCCATCACCGAAAGAACCCCGGATACCCGCGAACTGGCCGGTGGACTTTGCGCCAAGGGAATCCATCGCGGCGCCTACTCCGAACTTTCTTCAACTTACAGCCGCATCGTGCAGTGGATGGAGGAAAACGGCTATCAACTCGCTGCACCGCCTTACGAAATCTATGTCACCGATCCGCAAACCACTGCCTCGCAGGAAGATTACGTCACAGAAATCTATTTCCCGATCAAAAAATAGAACCGCCGCAAACTTCATCAACCAACTCAAAAAGGCTCCTCGGATGAAAATCCGAAGAGCCTCTATTGTTCTTGAGCTTATTGCACCAACCGCTGCGCCCCCTGCGCCTGTGATTCCCTTATTTATTCACTAACAGTTTTTCACCGGTTCTAACAAAATGATTCAGTGATGCTTCCAAATGCTTGATTGCCAAGTCGATATACTGCGGCGCCTTTGTTTCGACAAACAAATTACCGACTTCCGTCACGCCAGTAAATGCATACATCACGTCTATCGCCGTGCCGAAGTCAGTTTTAGCGAGTTTGAAGTTTAACACCACAAACATCTTTTCGGTTACAAACCTGATATATTCGGCTTCACAGGGCGGGCAACACCGCGACATGATCCAGTATGCTTCGTTTTCCGGTTCACGATTGGTTTTAAAAACGCAGCCCAATTCAGCCAACCCCGACTCGGAGTGAATCATTTCACAAGACCAGCCATCAATCCATTCTGCTTCCCTTACTGGGCATAACAAGGGAAAAATTAAATCAGGGCTAGCATCAATTTTCATAACATGATTTTTTACAAATTTCATAGATAGAAACACGCCCTTTTCCAAAATTTCAGCAACTAATGCTTCAGCGTTCAATACAGATAGCTATTTTGAAACAATTTATAGACTTTTCTAGAGAGCTTTTAATCACCAACCCAATCGCCAACTGCCCAATTTTATCACTCAACACAAAAAAGCCATCGCCCTTAGTGCCGAAGATGCTCTGTTTTTCCATGGCGGGTCCTGGCATTATCATTTCGCCGTTATCAAAAATTCACAAACAGCATCGCCTCTGCCGCGCGATTGTACAATTTCAACCTTAACCATTCTGTTCGCAACCTTTGAAAACACCGCTGTAATCATCGATAGGGAGCAATAACATTGCACCGGATGAAGCTCAATCAATCCTGATCTCACCAATGAACAGCCGCATTCACCAAATATCCCGCGAATACTTCCGTCCTCTTCAATCTGCACCCTCCTGTTAAACTATGTCTTTCGCGAAGAAGATTCCACCCGAATATGAGATCTTCGACAGTTTCAAGCTCTTTGCCCAAGCAACTCTCACACCTTGACAATATTCCCGCAGCACAACTCGCGCCTGCCGGTTTCATCAGCTCTTCTTTTATATCTTTATCGAGCAAATCGATACTTCTATGCAAATTTGCTACCCAGTCACTCAACTTCTGATTCACATTGATTGGATCTGCCATGCTCCGCCCTCCTCGATGATTAAATGCATGTTCTGCATTCTGATATATTTCATCATATCATGCGCTTTGCGCCAAATCTTCCAGGAAAATGCGCAGCAATTCAAATGCAAGCCAAAACAGGTTCCGCTAAAAACGAAGGGCTTCCAGCCGTGAATGCCGGAAACCCTTAAACTAAAAATATCTTAAGAACGTATAAACGCTAATCCGCATAACATACAGCCGCCGCAGCCTTCAACATGGTTTTCAGCTGATTACCGACTTCAACATGCACTGGATGAGGCAGATAAGCTTCGTAGTCAGCCATTGTATCAAATTTTGCAATGAGCGCGATGTCATAGGAAGTCTCTGCGCGCCGAATGTCTACCTTAACCTCTAAATCGCGAATATATTCGATTCTCCCCTGCATCCCTAGAAGTACAGTTCTTGCCTTGTCAACATTTTCATTACTACCGTCCTGTAACTTAATAAGCAAATTGTAAGTAATCATATTTTACCTCTATCGCAGATTTCGACTTATGCTTTAAATTATACTATAAGTTTTCTGCCTAGGTCCATCCTGACCTTCTGCCCAACACAAAATCATACCCCCTGATCGCCAACCCGATCGCCAAAAAGGTGACGGTTTGATTGCGCAGTATTACAGATTTATTGGTAACCACTTTTTTATTACAAAGATGACACCCATTCGATATTCAGTGTACAATATAAGAAAGTGCGGGTTCTTCCCGTTTGCAAAGGAGGAGCTACCAAATGAGTGTTCCGTTGAAAGAATTGCAGGATTTGGCACGAAAAATTCCGCAAAATGAGCGCCAAACCGTGAAACGATTCATGGAATTTGTTATAGAGCGCGCCGATGATACTTTGACCGCAGCTGAGGCTTCTGCCGTTGATAAAGCAAAAAAAGATATAAAGGATGGCAACTGGGTTTCCCACTCGGAGGTTCGTAAAAACAACAAATTTTACTCATTAGCGTGATAGCCATTCGCCCGCGTGGTGATGTATATCGCCGATAAGTTCGGCAATTTCTGTTTTTGATCACCAACCCGATCGCCAAATCCATCAAATTTCATCCATCAACACACAAGGCTTCCAACCGCAAATGGCTGGAAGCCCTTATATTTTCTATGGCGGGAGCAACATCAAGTGAACAGACATTCTCACTCGCCCATTTGGTCAAACGGAT
>JBGSKE010000105.1:0-6605 GCA_041741355.1 Negativicutes bacterium
TGCTCCAGACTATGCAACAAGTCAAACAGGCCGGTACTGCGCTGCATCTGATGGGACTGCTATCCGATGGCGGCGTGCACAGCCATATTGATCACATTGTCGCGCTCGTCGAGCTGGCGAAGCGGCAAAACGTCGAGCAGGTTTATATTCATGCCTTTTTAGACGGGCGCGATACCGCACCGTCTTCGGCGAATATTTTTGTCGACCAGCTGGAACGCATGCTGCAAGACATCGGCGTCGGTCGCATCGCCACCATTATTGGTCGTTATTATGCCATGGACCGCGACAAACGCTGGGAAAGAACCGAGAAAGCTTACGCCGCCCTGGTTTACCGCGAAGGATTCCAATCGCCGACGGCCCATCAGGCAGTCGAAGCTGCCTATGCCCGCGGCGAGACGGATGAGTTTGTGAAGCCGACGGTCATCGCCGCTTGCCCCGCTTGCGGCATCAAAGCAGGCGACGGGATCATTTTCTTCAATTTTCGTCCGGACCGGGCCCGCCAGTTGACCCGTACATTCATCCTGCCCGATTTTGCTGATTTCCCCCGCCGCAACGGCTATTTCCCTGTGCATTACGCTTCTCTCACCCAGTATGACGAGACGTTTGACGTGCCGGTCGCCTATCCGCCCCAACTATTAAACGATACACTCGGTGAAGTGTTCAGCCGCGCCGGCTATCGCCAGCTGCGAATCGCCGAAACCGAAAAATACGCCCATGTCACCTACTTTTTTAACGGCGGCGAAGAAACTCCCTGCACCGGCGAAGATCGCCAACTGATTCCCTCGCCCAAGGTGGCAACTTACGACCTGCAACCGGAAATGAGCGCGCCGGAACTGACCGAAGCTCTCCTGGCAGCCCTCCGTTCCCGACAGTTCGATCTGATTGTCTGCAATTTCGCCAATGGCGATATGGTCGGTCATACCGGCGTCATGCCGGCAGTCATGAAAGCAGTCACAACAGTCGACGCTTGTATCGGACGGATTGCCGACCTCGTTCTGGAGCTGGGCGGCGCAATGTTGATCACCGCCGACCATGGCAACGCGGACATGATGGTCGACCCCGTCAGCGGCGAGCCATTTACGCAGCATACCACCAACGAAGTTCCGTTCACTCTGGTCGCGGCGACGTATCAGGACCGCCGATTACAGCCGGGAATCTTGGCCGATATCGCCCCGACGATCCTCGACCTGGCCGGATTGCCTCAACCGTCCTCCATGACCGGGCGCAGCCTAATTACAAAATAAACAAAGAGGTGATTGCCATGATTATTGAAGATGTATTTGCTCGCGAAATTCTCGATTCCCGCGGAAATCCGACGATTGAAGTAGACGTTTTGCTGGAAGACGGTTCGCTCGGTCGGGCCGCGGTTCCCTCCGGCGCCTCCACCGGCACGCACGAAGCCGTGGAACTGCGTGACGGCGAAACCGACCGCTATCTGGGCAAAGGCGTCCGCCAGGCTGTAGAAAATGTCAACTGCGAAATCGGCCCCGAACTCATCGGCATGAACGCACTGGACCAGGTTTCCATCGACCAGGCGATGATTGAGTTGGATGGTACGCCAAACAAAGGACGTCTGGGCGCCAATGCCATTCTCGGTGTCTCAATGGCGGTAGCCAAAGCCGCAGCATCTTCGCTTGACATGCCTCTATATCAGTACCTGGGCGGATTCAACGCCAAACAGCTTCCCGTGCCGATGATGAACATCTTAAACGGCGGCAAACATGCCGACAACAACGTGGATATCCAGGAATTCATGGTCATGCCGGTTGGCGCTGACAGTTTCTCGGAAGCGCTGCGGATGTCCGTCGAAGTCTATCACTCGCTGAAATCAGTGCTCAAAGCCAAGAAACTCAGCACAGCCATCGGCGATGAAGGCGGCTTTGCACCGAACCTCAGCTCCAATGAAGAAGCAATTCAAGTAATTATCGCCGCGATTGAAAAAGCAGGCTATAAACCAGGCGAACAAATTTGCATCGCTCTCGATACCGCCGCTTCGGAAATTTTCAAAGACGGAAAATATCATCTCGAAGGCGAAGGCGTCGTGAAAACTCCCGCTGAGATGGTCGACTTCTATGCTCAACTGGTTGAAAAATATCCGATCATTTCGATTGAAGACGGGCTGGCCGAAGATGACTGGGATGGCTGGAAACTGATGACCGAAAAACTCGGCCACAAAATCCAAATCGTCGGCGATGACCTGTTTGTCACCAATACCGAACGTCTGGCCCGTGGCATCGAGACCGGCACCGCCAACTCGATCCTGATCAAAGTCAACCAAATCGGCACCTTGACAGAAACATTCGATACGATTGAAATGGCGAAACGCGCCGGCTATACCGCCGTTGTATCGCATCGTTCCGGCGAAACCGAAGATGCGACCATCGCCGATATTGCTGTAGCAACCAATGCCGGACAAATCAAAACCGGCGCCCCTGCCCGTACAGACCGAGTCGCAAAATACAACCAACTGTTGCGAATCGAAGAATTGCTGGGCACTACTGCCGTTTTCGGCGGACGCAAAGTATTTTACAACTTAAAAAAGTAGGGTAGACTACGAATACACCGTAAACAGCTTCGTTGCAGGCCGGCAGAAATGCTCGGCCTGTTTTTTTATTCAAATTTTGTCGGCAAATTGATTGTCAAGCCGAAAGCGCCTGTGATAAAATGTAGCAGTAAAGTTGGGGGGTGCCGAAATATTGCTTACATTATTTATGGTTCTTGAAGCTGTCATCTGCATCGCGCTGATCGCAGCCGTTGTTCTTCAGTCTGGAAAAAGCGCCGGGTTGTCCGGTTCAATCGCCGGCGGAGCAGAAACTCTGTTTGGCGGGAAGAAAAAAGGTCTGGACGAAATGTTGGCCAAAGCCACAATGGTCTTGGGTCTGTTGTTTGGAGTCATCACCATGTCGCTTGTCCGCATGATGCAGTAGCTCAGTCTCTCTGTTTCGGAAAGTGGCGGTGCAATCGTGCCGCCGCTTTTTTGCAGACGCAATAGGTTGCATATTTCTCAAAACCGTCAAATTGGTCTACCCTATATCACCCATTTATCACAGTTATTTTACTGTTTTATCTACATTATTCAGCCAATTTAAAGGAGGATGCTATTTTGGATAAGTACTTAATCCTAGCCACGTTGTCCGGCGCCGTTGCGTTGTTGTTCGGTTACTTTCTCAGTGCGGGCATCAGCAAAATGGATGCAGGCAATAAACGGATGCAAGAAATCGCCGGTTATATTCACGAAGGATCGATGGCGTTCCTGTATCGCGAATACCGTTATCTCGCCGTCTTCATTTCTTTGGTTTTTGTCATCCTTAACATTTTTATTAGCTGGCAAGCAGCTATCTGCTTCCTTGGCGGCGCGTTTTGCTCACTGCTCGCCGGTTTCTTCGGCATGCAAGTCGCTACCAAAGCCAATGTTCGTACAGCGGCCGCAGCCCAACATGGGATGTCCCAGGCGCTGCGCATTGCATTCTCCGGCGGCGCGGTCATGGGCATGTGCGTATCCGGTCTGGGTATGCTCGGCTTAGGGATTTTCTTCCTGGCATTCGGTCAAAACATTGAACATGTCACCGGGTTCAGCCTAGGCGCCAGCTCGATTGCCTTATTCGCCCGCGTAGGCGGCGGTATCTACACCAAAGCGGCCGACGTCGGGGCAGACTTGGTCGGTAAAGTGGAAGCCGGAATTCCCGAAGACGACCCCCGCAACCCTGCGGTTATTGCGGACAATGTCGGTGACAATGTCGGTGACGTGGCCGGTATGGGAGCGGACTTGTTCGAATCCTATGTCGGATCGATCATCGGCGCTTTCACCCTTGGCGCGCTGCTCTACAAAACCGGCGAAGGCGTTTTGTTCGCTTTCTCGATCTGCGGCATCGGCCTGATGGCCTCCATTCTCGGTATCCTGGTCAGCCGCGAGAGCAAAGCGGCCAATCCCCAAAATGCGCTGAATATCGGCACTTACGTTGCCGGCGCAATCACGGTAATCGCCGCTGGCGTTCTCAGTCAACTGATTTTCGGCGATCTGCGCGCCTTTGGCGCAGTCAGCGCCGGTTTGGTCTGCGGTATGGCTATTGGTAAAATCACCGAAATTTATACTTCCGGCGACTATAGCCATGTTAAAAACATCGCCCACCAGTCTGAAACCGGCCCGGCAACCACGCTGATTTCCGGTATGGCGGTCGGCATGTATTCCACCGTCTGGCCGTCCGTTTTCATCGCCTTCGGCATGCTGGTTTCTTATTACATCATGGGCGGCGCCAATAATGCTTTGCTTGGTCTGTACGGTATCTCACTGGCTGCGGTCGGTATGCTGTCCACGACCGGCATCACGGTTGCGGTGGACGCATATGGTCCGATTTCCGATAATGCCGGCGGGATCGCCGAAATGTCCGAGCTGCCGCACAGCGTGCGTGAAATCACCGACAAACTGGATGCGGTCGGCAACACCACCGCCGCAATTGCCAAAGGCTTTGCCATCGGCTCTGCTGCGCTCACCGCTCTCGCCCTGTTCGCTTCTTATGCCCAGGTTGTCAAACTGGACGTCATCAACCTGCTCAACCCGTTGACGCTGGCCGGCGTTATGCTCGGCGCAATGATTCCTTTCCTGTTCTCGGCCCTGACCATGGAGGCCGTCGGTGATGCTGCGAACGAAATGATCGAGGAAGTGCGTCGTCAGTTCCGTGAGATCCCGGGAATCATGGAAGGTACCGGCATCCCCGATCATGCCAAGTGTGTTGACATCTCCACCGCTGCTGCACTGAATAAAATGCTGCTGCCGGGTTCGCTGGCAGTTGTCCTGCCTCTGTTGATGGGGATGTTTCTCGGCGCTAATGCTTTGGCGGGCTTTATCGCCGGCGCTCTGGTCACCGGCGTATTGATGGCCATCTTCATGGCCAATGCCGGCGGCGCCTGGGACAATGCCAAAAAATACATCGAAGGCGGCGCGCATGGCGGCAAAGGCGGTTTTGCCCACAAAGCGGCTGTCGTAGGCGATACCGTAGGCGATCCGTTCAAAGATACTTCTTCCCCGGCCATGAACATCCTGATCAAACTGATGACTGTTGTTTCGTTGGTTTTTGCCCCGGTCATTTATCAACATGGCGGACTGTTGCTCAAGCTGATTAAATAATCCAATCAGCAATCGCAACCGATTATCTTGCTCCAATAGCTAAAGCCCCGGCGCGAGCCGGGGCTTTTCGTTTCACAGGTTATATTATTTTCGTTGCTACTCTTCCAGACGAGCTGCCTCAACCAGCGGCGGCACCACCTTTTGTTTGCGTGACAACGTGCCTGGCAGAACAAATACCGCAGCAGAATCTTCCTCGCCAAAAGCCCGTCGCAACAGCCCCACCGGTTTTCCGGCATACAGCAGATGCGTTGTTTCATTCAGCACATCCGTCAGCATCAGCAGCGCCAAGTCATAGCCATCTTTTTGACGCACACCAGCCAGAGCAGCCTGCAGGCTTTCCACCCGCTCCACCAATAGCTCGGCTGCCCCCATTACAGAAACTTGACTGATCGACACCCGGTATTCACCGATTTGGAATTCCTTCAGATCATAGCGGATGATTTCTTCCGGTTGCATATCGGTAAACCGCGAACCGGCCCGCAGAACTTCCATCCCGAAAGACTGCAGATCCACTCCGGCGATGGCAGAGAGTTTTTCGGCAGCATTACGGTCTTGCGCAGTGGCCGTCGGCGAGCGGAAAAACAATGTATCGGAAATCACCCCTGCCAACAATAGTCCGGCGATCGGCGGCGGAATCTCCACATTACGGTGCCAGTGCATAAACGCGACGATCGTCGAGGTGGAGCCGACCGGATCATGTCGAATGAAAATCGGTTCACCGGTTTCCAGTCCGCCCAGACGATGGTGGTCGATAATTTCTACAATATGAGCTTCCTCGATTCCCTCGACCGCCTGCGTCTTTTCATTGTGGTCGACCAGCACCACCCGCTCCCGCTCCGGCACAATCAGCCGGTCGCGATTGATCATGCCGATGATTTTGCCATTTTCGGCCACCGGATAGTTGCGGAACCTGGTCCGTACCGTGATATCGCGAATATCGCTGACCAAATCCGCCGGTTTGAACGCCACCACATTTTGCTGCATGATCGAACGCACGGGAATGCTCTGGTTAACGAGACGCGCCGCGGTATAGGTGTCAAACCGGGTCCGGAAAATCAATACGCCGTGCGCCGCCGCGGCAGCACGCACTTTATTGCCGGCATTGGCATTGCCGGTGATAATCAGCAAATCGATACCGCACTCAATCAGCGTTAGTTGCTCTTCTTCCCGGTCGCCGACCAGCGCGATATCGCCGTCCTTGATCAGTCTTTTGAACGTTTCCGCTTTTGCCGCCGCAATCCAGATTTTTCCCCGGACAATCTTATCGATTTCCCCGGCGACTTCAATTTTTCCGTTCAGCACTTTCAGGATTGCTCGCAGCGATACCCCAGCCGATGCCAAATCCGGCATCTCCAGTTCTTCAAAATAGCGTCGGGCCAAATCGCCGAGCGAAACCATTCCAAGCAGCAAACCCTTTTCATCGACGACCGCCGCCGACTTCGCACCGCTCTCTTTCATCCGCTGCCCCAGTTCCTGCAGC
>JBGSKE010000106.1:0-3102 GCA_041741355.1 Negativicutes bacterium
CCGAAGTACTGACCGCATTGCCCACGAACAGCAGCCTCTCATACATATCCGCTTCGGCTGGTCCATACTGCAGCACACGCCCCGCCACACCGCACACGACTTCCACTTCATCGTGACAGACAAGCACCACTGCGGGGTCTTGGTTGATGGCCTGCCTTACTCTCGCCAACTTTTCCGGCAGCCACACATCGTCCGAGTCAAGAAATGCCACCCACTCGCCCTTTGCCTGCCGGATCCCCATATTTCGCGATGCGGCAATTACCCCGCCGTTTGCGATTTCCAGCCGCGTTAGCGGTAACCCGGCAAACTCGGCCAGCACCTCCTGGGTATGATCCGTCGAGTGATTGTCGATGACGATGATTTCATAATCCTGACAAGTCTGAGCCTGAACCGACAACAGCGCCCGTCGCAAAAAACCGGCGCAATTATAGGTGGGAACCACGACACTGAAAAACGGCCCGTTACTCACGGCCAAACGCCTCCAGGCAAAAGCGCAGGGTTTCATCCACTGCGTCGGCAATTTTTCCAGTCGGGTAAAAGCCAGTTTGTGCAATTTTCGAAACATCATATAACAACTCAGGCGAGTCCGTTCGTTCTCCCGTTTGAACAAATTCGACAGGAATCTGGGTTCCGGTCCGTTCCCGATAGGATTGGGCCACCATGTTAGCCAAATCAATCACGCGCGCTGACTTGCCACAGCCCACATTATACAAACCATCGCCGAGAGAACCGGGCGCAAGCCCCAATAAATGCACCACAGCCTTTGTCACGTCTTGGATCGCGATAAAATCGCGTTGTTGTTGGCCATTTGATTTCAAGGCAACTTTTTGTGTGGTAACTGCCTGTCGACACAAATCGTTCACAAGAAGACTCCAGCGATCCACTTCCATATCCAGCGGCGCGCCGACCGCGTTGGAGAGGCGCACAACGATCCCCTCTATCTCGCCTTTGTCATGTGCAGCAAGCACAAAATCCTCCGCTACCTTATGGGTAATCGCATAAGGATGAGTGGGCCGGCAATTTGTCTTTTCCGTAATATGTCCCTGTAGCGGCGCTCCATAGACATGAGCAGTCGAAAAAAAGATTACCCGGCGTACGCCAGCTTGCCTGGCCGCCTGCAACAATTTCAAAGTCCCTAGCCCATTTATTTGTAACGCCGCTTCCGGATTTGCTGCGCACTGGATCTCGTTCAACGCCGCCAGGTGGACAATGCAGTCAACATCCTTGCAAGCTGACCGTAGCGCAGCTTCAGACAACATGTCCAGCTGTATCGTCTCCACTTCATTCCGCCATAAGTGATTCGTTTGGCGCAACCTGTTAAACCCGATTAGAAGCCGGCAGTCCAACTCCTGATCAATCTTCTGTGAAATTCGTCCGCCAAGATACCCGAGTCCACCGGTAACTAAAATTTTTGCGTTCATTTTTTCTCCCTTATCACGCTTGGAACAAGCATGCGCGGATTCGAAGTGTCATTTAACATCCGGCGAATTCTGGCGCCGTCGATATATTTTCCGAGAGCTGGGTCTTGCTGCATTGCCAGTGTCAAACGGGCATAACTGCGTTCACTGCCATGATACCCGTCCAGAGTCTCATCATCATTGGACCCATACCAGGTAACGTCACTAAAATCATAAAAACCGATTCCCTCTTCGCGGCAAAGAGTTGCCAAAACGCTTCGGGCTTCTTTGAGATAGGCCGCATACTGCGGCATTTTCTCCATCATTGCATAAATTTCGTGGGCGTATGGCGGTGCAAATGCGGTAATATTACTGGTTCGCGTTTTCAGCTGCCGCAGGAAAGTACGCAGCTTTTCCACTTTTTGCGGATCTACCTGTTCAGCATATGTGAAAGCGCCTCTGCCGGTACGAATTGCCTCTTTGGTGTCCGCAAAATCCTTGTCGCCGATTATTTCACCGCGCACTACAGATCCATATTGCCAGCTTCCATCATTACGAAACCCGTCGCCGCGTATTGCAGCCAAAAGACCAATGCTCCGTTTCCCTTCCACGGGATCCGGCGCCGCCTGAAAACTCCTGCTGTCAAAAACAGAAACGCCAATTTTGCCAAATGTCCTTTTCAGCAAATGATCAAACAGAGTGCCATATAGCCTTACCCGGCCTGAAACGAAATTGCCGCCATCTATATCGGCCTTGATATCGCGATGATCGACGTAATTTCCATTCACCCACCATAAATCAAGCCCCAGCAGAATTCCCCTGGGACGATATTCTTTCGGCAACTGCTCAAGAAACTCCATTCCTTTTTCCAGCGTTGGTACGGAGCCTCCAGCATTGTAAAATCGGACAGCATCGCTAAAAAACTCTTTTCGAAACACCATCACGCGGGAGGAGCCTATCACCAGCAACTCAGGGGTCCAGGCGGACGTCATCTGTCTCTTATAGGCAAAATCCTGTCCACTCAGGAGTCGTCCGTACAGAGAATCTTCCTTTAGCTGAACTGCGATGGCTGCACGTGTATCGAGATTTTCATTGAACCGGTACAAAAGCAATTCTGCCGCACTACACACCAGCAAAAGCCCGGTCAGAATTACTCCGGCTACAATCCGGTTCCATTTCTTCCAACTCATATTGTACTAATCCCTTTCACAATTCAAAACTGGAAATAGAGAAATTCTGATACGCGTCCCATGCACGCTAATGAAATTAACCCCAAAAGCGCAATGCCTAACGCCGTCCACAGATTAGGCCGTATCCGCGAAACAATTTGCTGCGTGTTGGGGACAAAAAGCACGATACCAAATAAAGCCGCCAGCGCCGGGATTTCCGTTCGCACTCCGTCATATACCTGAAGAGTACCTGTTTTCGCCACGATGACGGAAGGCAAAAAACGGTTGATAGTCCCAACAAAATCCACAGGTACAATCAATCCCTTCGCTCCCGTCATTGCCAAAAGAAATGTCTTTGCATCATCCAGACTGTTCGCCCTAAAGAATACCCATGCAACCACTACGCAGAGAAATGTCATACCCCACGATGCCGGTTTGGGAAGAGTCATACCAACCCGATGCCACAGGTGGTTAACCACCAGATACATGCCGTGGAGACCGCCCCACATCACAAAAGTCCAGTTTGCCCCATGCCA
>JBGSKE010000107.1:0-3588 GCA_041741355.1 Negativicutes bacterium
GCGTGTTTTATTAACAGATGAAATAGAAGGAAGGGTGGTATTATTATGAATAAGCCAATGGGAAGTAAAGTGAACGAGACCATGAATGCGATGATCAGCGAGGTGATGGATCGTTTCGAAGAAGACTTAATGAACGCAGCCCCCGGCGACCTCAGTTATTCTTTTGATGAACGGGTCAAGTGGTAAGCGAGTAGCATTATAGACTATTCGCGATAGGCATTTTTTGTTTGGTTATTGCTTTTTTGTTTATTGAATGAGCGCTGATGAAGCAGTTTTATGGCTGCTTCTTTTTTTGCGATTTGTTGCGATGATGCAATAGGCAGGATAAATCGATGCCAAGCGCGAAACGTGAGATAGAGTATTATGGAAAGTAGCTGAGACCTTGGCGCAAATTGCGGAAATCTGTATCAATGTTCAAGCCAGCCGATTACGGCGGCCTTTTTCCTATCTAGTACCGGAGGAGTATGACTTTATTGCTGCCGGATGGCGCGTGGTAGTACCTTTCGGCGCGTCGGACTCGGAAGGATTCGTGTTGGCGCTGCGCCAGGCACTGCCTGAAGACGACTTGCGATCCTTAAAATCGATCCGTGAAGTTCCCGATGATGAAGCGTGGTTTGATGCTGAAATGCTATCCACAGCCCAGTGGCTGAGTGACTACTACGTTTGCTCGCTGGGGGAAGCCTTGCGTTTGTTTATTCCCGGCAAAACCGGCATCAAAAAAACAAAATCATATCAGATTGCGCTGGATGTCGAAGCGCCGACGCCAACTAATGAGATCTATGAATACATTCGTAGCCGGGGCACGGTCGGATTTCAGCGGTTGCGGCTGGAGCTGGGTGCGGCTGCTCTTGGCGAATTGGCTCATTTGGTGCGTTCTGGTCAAGTGGTTGTTTGCCGGCAAACAAATCAGCGAACAAGTATCAAATGGTCGCGTGAACTGCGACTGAACGTGACGCAAGTTGAACTGGCTGCGTTGCTGTCGCAATGGCGCGGAAAACCGGCGCAGCGTCGGTTGTTGGAGCGATTGTCTCAACAGGAATGCCTGCCTGTTTCTCGCCAGGAGGGCGGCGTTCCAGTGGATGCGGCAGCAAAGGCGCTCTTGCAGGCAGGTCTGATTCGCGAGGATAAGACGCGTCAGCAACGGGATAGTTTCTGTCATGTCATTGGCGAAGGAAAAACGGTTCGCGCGACACCGGCGCAACAGGCGGCTTTGGCCGAAATCCTGCCGGCGATTGCCGCCAAGTCGGCGCAAACATTTTTGTTATATGGTGTGACTGGCAGCGGTAAAACCGAAGTATATCTGCAAGCCGCCGCTGCAGCTTTGGCGCAAGGCCGGCAGGTGTTGGTGATGATTCCGGAAATCGCCCAGACCAGCCAGGTGCTGCGCCGCTTCAAGGCGAGGTTTGGCGCCGCTGTTGCCGTGGTGCACAGTCGTTTGTCGGTGGCCGAGCGGCGTGATGTATGGGATTTGTTCCGCAGCCGGGAAATCGGCATTGTAATCGGTACCCGGTCGGCCTTGTTTTTGCCTGGCGCCGGCCTGGGGCTGATCATTATCGATGAAGAACATGAATTTACTTATAAACAAGAGGAATCACCCCGCTATCATTTGAGGGAAACAGCCTTGCAGCGAGCGAGCCGCTTGGGGGCCACGGTCATTCTCGGCAGCGCGACGCCGGCGCTGGAATCTTATCATGCTGCAATGTCCGGCGATATTAAACTGCTCACGATGCCGGAGCGCGTTGATGGTGCGCAAATGCCGGCGGTTGAAGTTGTCGATATGCGGGAACAATTGAAGCAGGGGCGCAAAAGTGTAGTCTCGCAGCCGCTGGAGTTACTATTAAAAGATACCGTTGCCAAAGGCGAACAAGCCATCCTGTTATTAAACCGACGCGGCCATTCCACTTTCGTGATGTGCCGCGAATGCGGGCATGTAATGCGCTGCGAACATTGCAGCGTTCCGTTGGTATTTCATATGCACGGCGGCAAACTTTCCTGCCATTATTGTGAGTCTTTCCATGCGGTTCCTACCAGCTGCCCCGCCTGCCATGGCCGTTACATCCGTTATTTTGGCGCGGGGACGCAGCGCCTGGAAGAAGAACTGACAACACTGATGCCGGGAATTCGTTTGTCGCGCATGGACCATGACACGACTGGCGGCAAGGCAAGTCATGATAAACTGCTGGATGGGTTTCGTCAGGCCAAGACGGATATCTTGCTGGGAACACAGATGGTTGCCAAAGGGCATGATATTGAAAACGTAACCGCTGTAGGGATTTTAGCGGCCGATTCCTCGTTGAATTTGCCGGATTTTCGCTCGGCCGAGCGAACGTTCGCTCTGGTCATGCAAGCGGCTGGCCGGGCCGGGCGCGGCAGCAAAGCGGGGCGGGTGGTCGTGCAGACCTATCATCCGGGACATTACGCCATGATGGCCGGCATCGCCCAGGATTATGACTGTTTTTATCAGCAGGAGATTCAGTTTCGTCGGGAGTTGCAATACCCGCCGTTTTCAAAGTTTCTGAAACTTACGGTGAGTGGCGGCGATGAAGCGATGACCATGAAAGCGGCGGAAAACACGGCGGCAATGCTGCGGCAACAATTGGAAACTTCGCCTGTTCCGGTGGATATTTTGGGACCCTATGCGGCGCCGGTCGCAAAAATCGGCGATATATTCCGGGTACAATTGTTGTTGCGCGCCAATGACCTGACGATTGCCAAACGGATATTGGTTGACAACGGCATTGCCGGTTCTACGGCGATAACGATCGATGTCGATCCGCTCGGCATGATGTAGGGCTTCCGGTTCATGGTGTTTTTTGAGTACGTGTGTTAAAATTTTAGTTATATAGTGTATTTGAGTATTTTCTTAGCAGGAGGCAGTCATGGCAGTCCTTGATATTCGCAAAGCCGGCGATCCGGTATTAAAAGCCAAAGCGAAACCCGTAGTCAAAGTAACAAAAACAGTCAGACAATTGCTGGATAATATGGTACAGACCATGCGCGAAGAGGATGGCGTCGGTCTTGCCGCGCCGCAGGTCGGCGTTTCTTCTCGTTTGATTGTTGTCGATATCGGCGAGGGACTTATTGAACTGATTAACCCCGAATTGGTCGAGACCGAAGGTTGCGAGGTTGCAAGCGAGGGTTGTCTGAGCATTCCCGGTTATTATGGCGAAGTGGAACGGTTTACCCAGGTGACGGTTACTGGTCTTGATCGGAATGGCAATCCGTTAAGATTATCCTGTGATGGGTTATTGGCCCGGGCGATGCAACACGAAATTGATCATCTGGAAGGGGTATTGTTTATTGAACGGGCCCAGTCGCTGCATAAGGAGCAAAAGGAATGATGCGTCGCCGGGTCGTATTCATGGGGACGCCTGATTTTGCAGTTCCCTGTCTGGAAGCGATCGTTGCCGCCGGATACGAAGTCTGCGGTGTCGTCAGTCAACCGGACCGGCCTAAAGGGCGCGGCAAAAAACTTGCTCCATCCCCGGTCAAAGCGGCTGCACTGACCATGGGACTTGAAGTTGTAACAGTCGAGCGGGTGAAAGAACCCGCCTTTTTGGTGCAATTGCAAGCATGGAAGCCTGATGT
>JBGSKE010000108.1:0-7769 GCA_041741355.1 Negativicutes bacterium
CAAGGTCTGCTCACGCAGCCGTTTGATCCCTTCGCGGATCGCTTTGGCCCGAGCGCTGCCAACCCCCTCCACTTCATCTAATTCGGCTGAAGTAGCACTGTAAATCCGGCTTACATTTTTAAAATGCGCCACGATATTTTCGACCACCAGATTGGGCAACCGGGGAATCTGGCGCAAAATCCGGTAACCGCGGGGAATCACCGGTACATCCATCGTGCTCGGCGTAATGCTGTAGCCAAGCAATCGTCCTACAGCATAGCGTTCCAGGCTTTCTTCCGGCAATGCCCGCAATTGCTCCCGCACTTCATCATGCGCCAACTGGTCGCTTTCCACGCAATAATCCTGAATCAAGTCCCACACGCCAATATTGCCCGGCATGATTTCTTCCATCTGCATACTTACCAACCGGCCTTCGCTGCCCAACTCAATAATATTTTGTTCTATTTCCCGGGCAATACGACTCACCCGTTCGCCTCTAATCAGGACATCGGCGATATCATTCAGCGTTACGAGTTCGTCTAGTTCCAGCAAGTTCAGCGTCGCCAAGCTCTTTGCCAACGCCTGCTTGTAACGTTCCAATGTATGCAACGCCTGATTGGATCGCGACAAAATGAACGTTATATCTTTCAACGTATAGCGAAGGCTACCCAAATACATGGTGATGATATTTCGGCGGTGCGAAATGGCAACAACCAAAGTTCCAGTTTGTTTGGCCGCCCGCTCGGCAGTGCGGTGCCGTGTACCAGTCTCTGAGGTCGGAATTGTCGGATCGGGTATTAGTTGCGCATTGGCGTGGAGAATCTTTTTACCGTCGCTGGACATGACCAGCGCGCCATCCATTTTCGCCAGTTCATAAAAATTCGATGGCGTATATTCGACATTAATTGCAAAACCGCAATCGACAATACGCAGAGATTCCGGTGAATCATCCAGTAAGACCAGCGCCCCCATCTTGGCCCGCAGGATGTTTTCCAAACCTTCCCGCAAGGAAGTTCCCGGGGCAAGTTTTTTTAACATTTTAATAAAGCGGGCATCCCAAAGTTTATGCTCTGTTGTCGTTGTCGTCATTGCAACCCCACCTCCATTGCTTGCGACAAATTTTTTACACCAACCAGCTTCACGGTCAGCGACTCTTTTTGCAGTTCAGTCACGTTTGCCCAGGGGATCATTATTTGGGCAAATCCAAGATTGGCTGCTTCGCGCACTCGTTGCAGTACGCGAGGAACTGGTCGGATCTCGCCGGTCAGGCCCACTTCGCCAAATGCAACCATACTATCGGTCACCGGTCGGTCTTTGAAACTGGATGCAACAGCTAACACTACCGCCAGATCAGCCGCCGGTTCCACCAGGCGAAAGCCGCCCACCGCATTCAGATAGACATCCTGATTACCCAGCATCATGCCCTGCCGTTTTTCCATCACCGCCAACAGCAAGCCAAGCCGATTGGCATCAAACCCAACTGTCGTGCGACGGGGCAGGCCGAAACACGTTGTGGACACCAGCGCCTGAATCTCGATCAACAAGGGGCGAATCCCTTCCAGGCAGGCTGTAATCGTCGTGCCGGAAACCAGGCTGCTGCGCCCGGCCAGCAAAAACTGCGACGGATTCAGCACCTCCACCAAACCTTCTTGCTCCATCGAAAAAATGCCACTTTCTGCGATTGTGCCAAACCGGTTTTTAATCGGCCGCAACACTCGGAAGGCGTAATTTCTCTCCCCTTCAAAGTAAAGCACCGTGTCCACCATATGTTCCAGCAGACGCGGACCGGCAATACTGCCATCCTTAGTCACATGACCGACAATCATCACCGGGATATTATTATCCTTGGCAAAGCGCAGCAATCTCCCGGTTGATTCCCTTACCTGGCTGATACTGCCGGCTGCGCCGGGAACTTCTGGACAAAAAACCGTCTGAATCGAATCGATAACCACCATCGCCGGCAGCATTTGCAATGCCTCAGTCAAAATACTGTCCAGATTGGTCTGGGCCAAAATCCACATTCGGTCTTCCACCGCACCGGTTCTGCGAGCTCGCAGTCCCGTCTGCGCCGCCGACTCTTCGCCGGAAACATACAGAACATTACCATTGCGAGCAGCAAATCGTGATGCAGCCGACAGCAGCAGCGTGGACTTGCCAATCCCCGGATCACCGCCGATCAGCACCAGAGATCCATCGACCACCCCCCCGCCCAGCACACGGTCCAGCTCGCCAATACCGGTTGGTTTACGCAGTTCTCCCGGTCCGGAAAACTCTTTCAACAGTTGTGGTTTGGCATTTTTCACTGTTGCAGCGGTCACACCTGCCGTTGGCTGGATTTTTTCTTCCGCCATCGTATTCCAGGCGCTGCAACCGGGACAGCGGCCAACCCAACGGGGAGAATCAAAGCCGCACTCACGGCATACATAAACTATTTTAGGTTTTGCCAACCCACCAAGACCCCTCTCCCTATCCGCCGACTTTACCAGCTTGGAACGAAAATCACTATCATACGAAAAGCACTCACTATTTATGAGTGCTTTTCGCCATTCATCCTAAATTTTCCTGCTGGTTGTTCACTGATTGTATTATCTTTTGCATTCGAGCAACAAACCCCCGTCAGCATCAGCGGTGACCAGTACCGTGTCACCCGGCTTGAGGTCGCGTCGCAATACCATATCCGTTACAACATCTTCGACCATCCGTTGAATGGCTCGCCGCAAGGGGCGTGCACCATAAGCAGGTTCGAGCCCTTTGGCCAGAATCTCGGTTTTGGCTTCATCGGTAACTTCCATGGCGATTTGTCCTTCTGTAAGCCGTTTTGCCACTTCCCGCAACATGATATCGACAATCTGTTTCAACTCGGCATCCGTCAGGCTGGAGAATACAATCACTTCATCAATCCGGTTCAAAAACTCCGGGCGGAAGGTTTTCTTGGCTTCTTCCATCACACGTGATTTAGCGGCGCTGTTTTCCGACCGATCCATTTTTTCGGTTGAAAAGCCCATTGGCGCCCCGTCTTGCCGGAAATGACGCGAACCGACATTGGAAGTCATAATGATCACAGTGTTGCGAAAATCAACAGTTCGCCCCTGGCTATCAGTCAAACGACCGTCCTCAAGCACTTGCAGCAGGATATTGAAAACATCGTAGTGGGCTTTTTCAATTTCATCCAACAAAATGACCGAATACGGTTTTCGCCTCACAATATCGGTCAATTGGCCGCCTTCCTCATAGCCGACATAACCGGGCGGCGCGCCGACCAGCCGCGATACCGCGTGCTTCTCCATATATTCAGACATATCCAGGCGCACCATTGCCGTTTCATCATCAAACAAGGCCTCCGCCAGCGCCCGAGCTAATTCCGTCTTGCCCACCCCGGTCGGCCCAAGGAAAATAAACGATCCAATCGGTCGTTTAGGGTCCTTCAAGCCGGCACGGGCCCGCCGCACCGCCTTGGACACAGCGGTCACGGCCTCATCCTGCCCAACCACCCGCTCGTGCAACACGGTCTCCAGACGCAACAACCGTTCTGATTCTTCCGCCGCCAGCTTCTTCACCGGTACACCGGTCCAGTTGGCAACAATTTGAGCAATATCTTCCGGCGTTACCATAATAGTTTCACTACCGGACTGCTTCCATTCGCGTTGCTTAGTTTCCAGTTCTTCCCGTAATCGTTGTTCTTCATCGCGGAATTTCGCGGCACGCTCGAACTCCTGCGCCGAAATCGCTGCTTCCTTTTCGGTTCGCAGTGCGTTCAGCTGCCGCTCGATGTCACGGACATCCGGCGGCGGACAAAACGTCTGCAGCCGAACACGCGATGCGGCTTCATCCATTACATCAATCGCCTTATCCGGCAGGAACCGGTCGGCAATATAGCGTTTGGAGAGTTTTACTGATGCCCGAATCGATTCATCGGTGATTTTCACCCGGTGAAACGCTTCGTAACGGTCACGCAATCCGAACAGGATGTTGATCGCGTCCTCCTCGGACGGCTCGCCGACGGTAACCGGCTGAAAACGCCGTTCCAATGCAGCATCTTTTTCAATGTGTTTCTTAAATTCATCCAATGTCGTAGCGCCAATGGCTTGGATTTCACCGCGGGCCAACGCCGGTTTCAAGATGTTGGCGGCATCGATGGCCCCTTCGGCTGCGCCGGCTCCAACCAGTGTATGCATTTCGTCAATAAACAAAATCGTATTGCGGGACTGCTTGATTTCGGCCAACACTTTTTTCAACCGGTCTTCAAAGTCGCCTCGGTACTTCGTTCCGGCAACCACCGATGCCAAGTCCAGTGAAAAAATCCGTTTCCCCCGTAACGTTTCCGGCACTTTTCCCGCGACAATCCGTTGGGCCAGGCCCTCGGCTACCGCTGTTTTACCAACCCCCGGTTCACCGATCAGGACCGGGTTGTTTTTGGTCCGACGGCTTAGAATCTGAATTACCCGCTCAATCTCCTTATCACGACCGATTACCGGATCACTTTGTCCTTCAATCGCCAACTTATTCAGGTCCCGGCCGTAATCATCCAGAATGGAGGCAGGCTCTTTGGTCCCATGCGGAGTTGCCGAAGCTTTACCTGTGGCTGGCGAGCTGTTATTGGCAACTCCGCCCAGCAGTTCCACTATCCGTTGGCGAATCATGTCCAGGTTGTCAACGCCCAGGCTGCGCAAAATTTGAGCAGCAATCCCCTCGCCTTCGCGCATCAATCCCAACAGGATGTGCTCGGTGCCAACGTAATTGTGGCCCAGGTTTTGCGCCTCATCGACAGCCAGTTCCAATGATTTTTTGGCCCGGGGTGTATAGTTTATTTCCTGCTTCTCCACCGGCGCGCGACTTAATTTTTCCACAATCTGCGAACGCATCGTATTCAGGTTTATATTCAGTGACTCCAATGCTTTTGACGCGACGCTCTCCGGATCGCCAGCCAGCCCCAGCAATAAATGCTCGGTTCCAATGTGGTCGCTCTGCAGTTTTACTGCTTCTTGTTGCGCCAAAACCAAAATCCGCCGGGCACGCTCGGTAAATCGGTTAAACATCTCTTTCTCCTCCTCTGATCCGTTCGCGGATAATCTGAGCCCGCAAACGACTCCGTTCTGCTTTATCCATCTTTTCATCTTTCGCCATCCTGGCCACAACACAGGACCGACTGCCTATGACCAATTCAGTAAATACTTCCGGCGGCAGATGATCGATAATTGCCATGTCGATCCCCAATCGCACTGTGCTGAGCAGTCCCAGCGCTTCCTGGCTGGAAAGACTACGGGCGTAACAAAGGATTCCGTAAGCACGCCACACCCGGTCCGCCAGCTCTTCGCCGGAGTCGTGCAGTAGCAGACGCCGGGCCGAACGTTCCTGTTCCACCAATTGCCGGACCAGTCCCAGTACATTATTCACAATTTCTTGTTCATTAAATCCCATCGTTTGTTGATTGGAAACTTGAAATACATTGCCATAGGCATCGGTTCCTTCGCCATAAAAGCCGCGCACAGCCATGCCCAGTTGCGTCGACACTTCAATAATCCGGTGCATCTGCCCCAACAACACCAAGCCAGGCAAGTGCATCATCACCGAGGCCCTGAGCCCAGTCCCCAGGTTGGTGGGACAGGACGTAAGGTAGCCCAGATCCTCGTTGAACGCAAACCCCAGTCTTGTTTCCAGCAGGTTGTCGGTATCGTTAGCCATGTTCCAGGCTGTTTTCAAATTCAATCCGGCGGTCAGGCTCTGGATTCGGAAGTGATCTTCTTCATTCACCATAATACTAACGGCGGTATCATCGCGTACGATCAGCGAACGATGGCCCGGCTGCTGAATATGTTTCAAGCTGGTCAGGTGCTTTTCCACCAGAATCCGCCGTTCCTGTTCCGTTAACATTGCCATATCCAACATTTCGTAGCCATGCCCCGGATCGGCATCCGTCAGATCCTGCACGGAGAAGGAAACTCTATGTCCTATCCCTGCGAGTTGCTGCTCGTCCGCCTGACCGGGAAACGGAACTCCGTTCAAGTTGCGGGCCAAGCGAATCCGGCTCGACAACACCACATCGCCTTCCGGCCCTGCCTGTTCCATCCAGGACGGAACCCGGCAGTCAAACAAACCGTTTTGCTCATTATTCATGAGACTCAGCTCCCTCAGTCACCAACTGTTTTTCCAGCAACCGGATATTGTCGCGAATCTTGGCGGCATTCTCATAATCTTCCCGTTCCACCGATTGTTCGAGGTCTTTGCGCAACCCCTTGACTGCCAGACGAATCCGGATCAGGTTTCCCGCTTTACGCGGCACCTTGCCGGTGTGGGTGTTGGTCCCATGAACCCGCCGCAAAATCGGTTCCAGTTGTTCATGAAAAATCCCATAGCAGACGTTACAGCCAATTTTGCCGGAACGGCTGAAGTCAGAAAACACCATACCGCAATTTGGACAAGCCAGTTCCGATTCGGCCGCCGCATCCAGCTCCTGGCTGAACATTGCCTTGACCAAATCATTGACAGAAAAATGAATGCCGGCGGAGAAACAAGCCTCCCCGGCAGATGACGCACACGACTCACAAAGATGCTTTTCGGTTTTCACACCATTCAGGATCTTGATCATGTGGACATGCGCCGCATTGCTGCCGCATTCGTCGCATAACATCCGGGTATCCTCCTAAGAAAAATTAGATAGGGTTGAAAAAATCGCCCGCAAACTTCGCACCCGTTCATCAGGATTCAGTCGTTCCTGCATCAATTGCACGAACTGCATCAGCATCGCAGCTTCCCGTTGGGTCATCAGCCCGCTGCCACGCAGCTCCTCGACCAGACTATCGATATCATCGGCTGTGTGGTCGGCAACGATACGGCTCAGCACCGTGTCAAACACATCCGTGGCCATCGAGGTTCTGGCGATCCGGATAAAACCGCCTGAGCCGCGCCGACTTTCGACAACAAAACCCCGAGTTCCCGTAAATCGGGTACTGACAACATAACTGATCTGTGATGGTGCACAATCCAGCTCTATCGCCAAATCATTGCGATTGACAACGATTGTATTGTCTTGTCGACCGGATAATCGTAGCAATATGAACTTTTCAATGGCATCTGCAAGATTTCCCATACTTGTCGCTCCCATCCATGCTACTGCGAAATCCTACTTATATTGTATTTGACTTTTCGACTTTTGACAAGAGTCTGCTTACTGAACCTCAAGGACCATAAACTTGAGATAGCTTGTCTCTGGCGCCGCCGGCAGCGAAGGATGATCCTGGGCTTGGGACAGGTAGGCAACCTCTCTGACCATCCGTTTGGCATCGGCTGCCGCTTCCGCCACTACGGTGCGAAACAGATTGCGATCCATATGGAAGGAGCATGAGCAGGTGACTAAGTATCCACCCGGTCGAATCATTTTCAGGCCTCGTAAATTAATTTCCTTATAGCCGCGGGCCGCACTTTCCACCGAGCTTTTACTTTTGGTAAAAGCAGGCGGATCCAGAATCACCGTATCATAATTGCGACCGCTGTCCGAATACTCGCGGAGCAAGTCGAAAGCATTGGCTTCCTGGAAATCGCAGCTACCCTGTACCTGGTTCAGAACAGCGTTTCTTTTCGCCATCTCCACGGCTGCCGCTGAAATATCGATGCCAGTGACATGACGGGCGCCGTATGCCGCCGCATGAATTGAAAACGACCCGGTAAAGCAAAAACAGTCCAGTACTTCCGCATCCGCGACGAATTTTGACAGCAGCCGCCGATTGTCGCGTTGATCGTAAAAGAAACCGGTTTTTTGACCATTCTCAATATCGGCGTAAAACAACAGCCCA